>CAWUOA010000109.1:0-9504 GCA_963923225.1 uncultured Planctomycetaceae bacterium | reverse complement strand
GTGCTCCCCTGGCAGGAGAGATCGTTCCAGCCCATGTCGTCGACGAGGACGACGATCACGTTCGTCGGGCGGGTCGGCGGCTCGTCTTCACCGTGGGACGTCCCCGCCGCAGGACGCACCGCGGCGAGCAGGAACGCCACGCACAGTGCGGTCCGCCACCCTTCGTGCCGGGTCATGTCGCGTGCCCCGCTCCGCTCCGCCGACGGGCCCGGCTCACCCAATCGCGGGCCAGCCCCGCCAGATCAACCGGATCGTCCGCCCCCGCCCCGCCGAAGTAACGTGACTCGATCTGGTCGATCGATTCGGCGAGGGTGGCATGTCCACGAGCGTCGAGGCCGTCGTGGGCCTGGATGTCGCGGAGGAGTTGGAGGACGGCAAAAGGGGTCGGGGGGTCGGGGATCGTGAAGCCGTCGAGGGCGGCCTGCCCCGGCCGCTTCTTCGCGCGACGCATCGCCGCGATCGCGAGGGCACCGCAAATCGCGGCCAGCGCCGGCAGGCCGTAGCGCCAGCCCGCGTGCCAGGCCGCCGCCCGCCTGCCGACGACCAGCGTCGGCTCGGCGGCGACCAGATCGGCGTCCTCGTAGCGCTGACGCACGAGCTCGGTCGTCTCGATCGTCGGCTCCGGGAAGGTGAAGGTCCCGTCGCCGCCGGCCGCCTCGAGATCAACCGTCCAAGTCCTCTCGGAAGACACGGCGGGCTCGTCGGATTCGGGGTCGAATCGGGCCACGGAGAGGCCGTCGTCGCGGACCCGCACCGCCTTCCATCCCGATGGTGCCGGGGAGAGAATCGTTTCGAGCTCGGGGACGAGCCCTCGGGCGCTCGTGCGGACTTCGAGGGTCAGCATCCCCTCGGCCGCCTTCCGCTCGTCGAGCACCTCGGTGACGGCGAGGCGCGAGAAGGGGCGGCTCTCGGCATGGCCGGCGTCGAGGCCGACCGCTGGGCTCTCCACCGGCAGGATCACGTAGCCTCCGGAATCGAGGAAATCGAGATCGAGGCGGAGCGGCGGGAGTCGGTCGATTTTCGGGTCTTTGGCGACCAGGACGAGGTAGGCGTAGGGCGTCCGCCGCCAGCCGTACTCATCGTCGGCCCGGCTCTGGACGTCCTCCGACTGGAAGGTGACGCTCTTCACCTCGAACGACTCCCCGAGCGTGCGCCGGGCCATCTCCTCGAACTTGTCCCGGTAGTTCTCGAGCGGCCGGCCGAAGTTGAAGGAGAACATCGTGCTCGCCTTCTGGTTCTGGAGATAGCGGCCGAACCCCCCCGCCTCCCGCTCGATCTCGCGGGTGTGCCGCAGCGAGACGAGCACGCCGAACGGCCGTCCCGTGCCGACGCGATCGGGGCCGTCGATGGCGGCCACGAGACGGATCTCGCGGACGAGGTCGCCGTAGTAATCGGCCACCTGCCGCGCCTCGCGCGCCTTCGGTTCGTCGCCGGCGATGACGAGCCCCTCGCGGACCACGCGGGCCTTCACCGCCGGATTGAGCTGCGCGAGCCGGCCCACGAGCGTCGTGGCGAAGCGTTCCCGGTGCCACTGCCGCGGCTCCGGCTCCATGCCCTCGACAACAGCGGCGATCTTCGCGCTTTCCCCCGTCACGGCCTGCGTCGACTCGTCGATCCGCCCGGCGTCGCAGGCGCCGCAGGCGGCGAGGAACCAGCTCTGGAGCAATTGGTCGCTCCAGTCTTCCCTCGGCATCGTGGCGGTCGCGGCGGCGTAGGCCTGCCCGGCGGCGGCGAAGCGGTCGAGGGCAGCGCGGCGGAGCCGTGTGAAGTCGGGGCTGTCGGCGATCTTGCGTCGGAAGTCGTTCTCGTCATGGTCGAGCGCGGCGGCGGCTCCCTCGAGCGCCCAGTGGCCGGGATGGCGGACGAGCGCCTCGGCGAGGAACTGCCGAGCCGTCACGTAGCCGCGCTCCACCTCGGCGCGGATGTCGGCCTCGCGCCGCTTCGTCTTCTTCGCCTCCTGCACGCTCGGCCGTTGCCAGGTGCCGGCAAGGTTCGAGCGCATCCGCTCGGCGAGGCGGGCGCTGGCCGTGGGCGCCACCGCCTCGGCCGGTCCGAGCACGCGTTCGATCGCCTCCTTCCGCCATACCTCGGCGTCGCTGTGGCAGGTGGTGAAGCAGTCCACGAGGAGTCGCTCGTCGAGCGGGCCGATCGGCATCGCCTTCAATCGGCACACGAGCGACTCGAGTTCGTCGAGATTCCGTTCCTGCTGCGACCGCGACAGCGGAATACCCCCTTGGCGCTGTTCCATCCCGAAGGCGTAGAAGAACGGCATCCGCCGGACGCGCTCGTCATTGGGGTCGTGCGCGACCTTCCAGGCGTCGAGGAGCGGTGGCACGAGTTCCCGTGCGGCGGCAGGATGGGCGGCTGCGAGGCGCTCGAGCGCCGGCAGCGCCGCGGCGACCTCGCCCGCCTTGCAACGGACCGCGACGACGTTCCGGTCGACGGCGGCACGCTCGTCGGCGGGGATCCGAGCGAGCCAGGCATCGGAGGGGGCGGCGGCGATCGTGTCGGCAAGCTTCACCGGCCACTGCGGCTGCTGCATCCGCTGCATCTGCAGCTGCTGCTCCTCCCAATAGTAGACGTTGCCGTAGGGATCGCGGCGCATGCCGACGTCGCGGGTGTCGTGTGCCGCGGAGAGCTTCGCTTCGGCCGACCAGGCCCGGGCCGCGAGTGCCAGCACCCCTCGCCAGTCGTCGCCATCCCCGCCGCCGTCGGCGAGGACCTTCCCGACGGCCGAGTGGAGGAGTCGCAGGGCCTGCGTGCGCGTCTCCACGTCGTGCGGCTCGCGCTGCGGCCCGGCGGCGACTCGTGCGGCGATCGTTGCCACCAGCTCGCGGGCGGAGCCGGAGACGGCGGCCATCGCCAGCCACGCGTCGGCGTCGGCCTCGGGGATCTGCGGGAGGAGTTCCGCGGCCCGCTCGATGCCGTAGCGCCGCTCGGACGAGCCCGGCGTCGAGACGTCGACGAGCGCCTCGACTCCTTTCCACACCTCCTCGAGCGGCATCTCGCGGGGCGCTCGCTGCCGCGCGGCGACGCGCTGCTTGACGACGAGTTCCAGCCCGGTGGCGTCGCGGGCGGCGATGGCGTCGGCAATGGCGGGGAGGATCGGGCCAGCCAGATCGGCTCGGCCGGCGTCGGCGAGGACGCCGGCGGCGACGCGGGCGTCGACGGCCGTCCCGTCACGCCGCGACTCGGCCAGAAGGACCGTGGCCAGATCGTCCCCCTCGGTGCCGGCTTCGATCGCCTTGCGGGCAATCGTGCCCAGGCGGCGTCGACGGGCTTCGTCGACCGTTCCCGGCGGCACCATGCGCAGGATGCCGGCGAAGTCGGTGGCGGAGATTGCGGCCGGCTCGGCCGGGAGGGGGATCCCGGTGGGGCCGGGCTGCTGCGCCGCATCGGCCCCGAGCTGGTCGAGGAGGCGGTCGACGGCCGCAGTCGACTCTTCGGCGGGAAGCGACCTGACGATCGTCACGACGGCATCCCAGCGGCCGGCGCGGACATCCGCCGCGAGCTGCGCGAGTTCGGCGTCGAACGAATCGGCCTCGATCTTCTGGCCTCCCCCCTTTTCCCCTCCGGGCGGCTTCGTCTCGGGGGGGGCGAGCAGCGTGGAGGGGCGGCGGTCGATCGGAAGAGCCTGGATCCGCGCGAGTCGTGACTTCCCCTCGGTCGGTGCGGCGCTCCCGGGAGCGGCGTCGGCCGTCCCGGGGGTGGCGGGCGCCGCGGCCCCGGGCTGGAGCGGCGGTGCAGAGATGACGTTCCCCGGCACGGCGCGCAGCAACGTGACCGAGGCGGTCTGCGCGAGCCCCTCCGTCGCCGAGAACGCGGCGAGCAGCGCGGCGATCGCTACGCGTCGGTCGAGGCGACGCCTGGGGCCCGCGGGATGACGGCGGTAGGACGAGTCGCGCACAGGGTTCTCCGCGCCGGAGGACGTGTCGGGGAAGGAGCGAAAGGACCGATCAGGATCCGGAGTCGTCCGGCGGCGGGCCGCTCGACGCGCCGCGGGCATCCTTCGTGTTGTTGGCCGATCGTGACGGACGCTTGCCCGGATTGCGGCAACTTCGGCACTGGCCCCCCTTGCAATTGCGGCACTCTTTAGGGATCGGCAGCCCCTGGAGCTCGTCGGGCTCCATCCGCGCGAGCCTGACCACCGCCTCGAGGTTCCGAGTGTGATCCACGAGGCGATCCGCGTCGCCGCGGGCCTCGTCGGTGTCGGCGAGACGACGCCACGTCTGCCGCGCGCTCTCCGCGTGCGGCTCCCACTCGTCGCGAGGCTGACCCTCGAGACGCTTGAGCCAGGCGACGTAGAAGTCGGAGGTGGCGAGAACGTCCTCGGCGTCTGCGACGAGGGCTGGATCGGCGGCCGGGTCCGCGGTGACCGCGGCCACGATCGCCTCGAGCTCCTTCGACGCCGCAGCGAGCTGGCCCGCAGCGATCCGGGACTTGGCACGCTCCACGCCGATCCGTCGCGCGGCGGCCACGTCCGCTGTGGGCAACGCCTCGAGCGCCGCGCTCCAAGCCGACACCGCCTCCTCGGCGTCGCCCGAGGCGCTCGCCTTCTCGGCGCGGGCCACGGCGCTTGCCGCCCGGTCGCGGGCCCGACCGTCGACCCCGGGCCCGAGGTGCCAGGCGATCGCGCCGAGCGGGAGGAGCATCCAGAGAAGGAGGGCCATCGTCTTCATCGCGTGACTCCGGTGACCGTGGAAGGAGGGAGCCGGCGGCCCCCGTGTCGCCGCCTGTCCGAGAGTATCGTCGCTCCGCCCGGCGGCCGCACCCCCGGACGGAAGCGGGTGCCGGCCACGGCGAGTGCTGCCTGAAGCAGTGCCAGGAACGACGTGCCGGCGACGGCCGCCGTGATGGCCCATTCCCGCAGGCCGATCCGGTCGGCGATCCGGTCCTGCGGCAGCATGCCGCTGGCCTGGAGGGCGACCGTGGGGACCTGTTTGGCGTTGCCGTCGTGGTAGATCCCCCCGGAACGGACGGCCACCTGGCGGAGCGTACCGGCGTCCTGACGCGACATGTGGCCGTCGATGAACCGACCGGTCGACACGTCCCCCACACCCACCAGGAGCGTTCCCGACACGCTCGGCGGCATCCGCGGCAGCCCCGTCGAGGGCACGGTGTCGCCGTCGGTCACCACGAGCACCGTCGCGCTCCCCGGCTTCCAGTCGCGGGCGATGCGGGCGGCCTCGGCGAGGCCCGCGAAGAGATCGGTCTTCCCGGCGCGGAAGGCGAAGGAGAGAGGCAGGTCGTCGAGGATGTTGGCCAGGACGTCGCCGTCGCGCGTGTCGACCACGACCGGCAGGGCTCCGCCCGCCACCGCCACGACGCTCACCCGATGCCGGTCGGTCGGCACGCGGGAAAGGACGCCACGGACGAGCGCGGCGGCCCTGGCCCGACGGGTTTCCTTGCCGTCGGGCCCGGCGTCGGCAAGACGCATGCTCGGGGAAACGTCGAGGACGACGACGAGGTGGCGCAGTCGCGCAGGGTCGAGCGACTTCCCACCCCGGCTGGCCGGCTCGATCAAGAGGAGCGTCACCAGGCCGAAGGCCGCCGCGGCACCCGAGAGCACGCGCAGGGCGGGCGCGGCGCGCGTCCACCCCGAGGGGCGGCCACCGGGGCCGAACGCGAGGCCACCCACGCCCCGCACGCGCCTCGCATGGAGGATCTCGGACGCGGCCAACAGCAGCGCCACCGCGGCGGCGGCCAGCGCCCCACGGAAGGCCGCCTCGGGGGCGGGCAGCACCGGCAGCGTCACCATGGCGAATACCTCGCGCCGAAGGAGGCGACGACCGCCAGGGACAGCAGCCCGATGCCGGAGAGGGCGAACGGACCGAACCAATCGACCGTCTCGGCGGCGGTCTTCGTCATCCGCGTCCGTTGCATGGCGTCGATGCGGGTGAAGATCCCGTCGAGCGCCGCGGGGTCGTCCGACTGAAACGCCTCGCCGCCGGTGGCGGCGGCCAGATCGACGATCTCCGCGGGGATCGTCGCCCCGCCGATGTTGATCGCCCACAGCTGGATCTTCTTGTCGCGCAGCGTGGCTGCCAGACGGGCGTCGTTGCCGCCGAAGAGGTCGGCGCTCATCCCGTCGGAAACCAGCACGATCGCCCGGTCCCCCTCCTCACGGCCGTCGAGCACGTCCGCACAGGCCAGCAGGGCCTTGCCGATCTCCGTGCCGCCGAACCAGGGGGGAACCAGTTCGGGTTTCATGAACGGGATGGCGCACCGGATGGCCGAAGTGTCGGTCGTCAGCGGCGCCCAGTGGAGGACGCTCGACCCGAAGAACGTGAGACCGAAGGCGTCCCCCTCGCGGGCCCCGAGGAAGCGGTCGATGGCCGCCATCGCGGCGTCGTAGCGAGTGCCCTCGCCGTAGGGCACCGTCATGCTTCCCGAGACGTCGACGCAGAACTCGATGTTCGTCAGCACGCGCTTCGCCTTCGGTTCGGCGGTCCGCAGGGGCCCGGCGGCGATGGCGATGCCGATCGCGGCAAGGAGCGGAAGGAGCGACTCGGCCGAATCGATGGCCAGCCGCAGCCACCCGCCCCCCGGATGCGGGTGGTGGTCGAAGGGGAGCACGACGCGGCCGCCGCCCGTCCGCCAGATGCGCCGCAGCAGCGCCACCGGCAGGAGGAGAAAGAGAAGCATCCAGGGCGAGGCGAAGGTCATGGCACGTTTCCATCCGGGCCCGACACCGGCGGAAGAATCCGGGCGATGAGGTCGGCGGTGTCGTGGGGATCGCCGGCGCCGGCCTTCGGGGCGTGGAGCCAGGCTTCGAGGGCGTCGAGCGCCTCGGAGGCCCTCGCGTCGGCGCGGAGCTTGGCGAGAAACGTTTCCGGAGGCGCCTGCCCGACGGCGAGTTCCCGCCGCCATGCCTCCCAGACCAGACGCTCCACCTCCGCCTTCTCGTGGTTCTCGAGCGGGCGGGCCTTCGACGCTGCGGCCAGGTGGGCGAGGCGATCGCCGGGAGTCCCGGACCGAGCGTCGGGGGGCGTGCGCGCCGCGCGGCGCCTCCCGGCCAAGAGGATCGCGACGAACCCCGCGATCCAACAGGCGCCGAGCAAGAGCATCGCCGTGCCGTAGCCGCCGACACGGATGGGCGGTGCGGCCGCCGGCACCTCGACGCGCGGCGTGCCTGCGGGCAGGTGGCTCTCGGTGACGATCGCGAGCGTCGGCAGGTCGGCGGTGGAGCCGCCATCGGCCCTCTGCAGTGCGTCGCGAAGGTCGTGCTCGCCCGGCTCCCAGCCGGTGGCCTCGAGCCGATAGCGGAGGAGGTCGCCATGGGGGGCGACGTCGACGACGCGCACCGTCACCGGAGCAGTGCGGTCGGGGTCGGCCCGTGGCTGGAGGCGGGTGCCCGGGAGGACGAGGTCCTCGATCTCGACGGGCCGACCGACGGGGGCGGAGCGTGTCGTCGCGTCGGGCATGGCTATCGTCCCCGCGAGTCGAGGATGCGGCGGCGCGAGAGCATGAGCCGCAGCCGCGCCGCCCAGGGGCGGTCGGTGTCGACGACCAGGCCGTCGATCCTCGCCGCGGCGAGCGCCCCCAGTCGTGCCTCGGCGAGGCCCGTCGGGAACCGACCGCGCGTGGTGATCGGGCGGCCGGTCTCCGCTTCGCGGCCGCGGACGAACCCGGCCGCGAAGCCTCGCTCCGCCGGATCGCGGAGGAGGATCGCGCACACGTCGTGCGTCACGGCGAGGCGTGCGAGGCCCCGCGCGGCGAGCGGATCGTGGAGATCGGAGAGGACGAACAGGAGCGACCGCTCGGCGAGGATCGACCCGAGCGTCGCGGCGGCGGGGCCGATCGTCGTCGGCTCGTCGAGGCGGTGACGCCGGAGCCTGTGCAGCCAGCCGGTGACGGTGGTCCGCGACAGCGAGGGGCGCACGAGGATGCTCCGGCCGCCGGTGCCCAGGCAGCCCACGGGGCTCGCCCGATCGAGGCACGCCAGGGCCAGACCGCCGGCGATGGAGAGGGCCGTCTCGTACTTCGTCGGCCGCCGTGATCCGGTCGTCATCGAGGCGGAGGTGTCGACGAGCATCCACACCGGCACTCGCCGGGGCGCCTCCCATTCCTTGACGTGTGTCCTCCCGCTCCGCGCCGTCACGCGCCAGTCGATCGACTTCACCGGATCACCCGGTTGATAGACGCGCGACTGCTCGTACTCGGTGCCGGTTCCGCGGAACACCGATCGGTCGGCGCCGGGTCCGAGGCTGTCGGCGAGGCGGCGGATCGCCACCTGGAAACGGCGGGCGTCGAGGAGCGGGGCGGGGGGGAGTTCGTATTCCATCGCACGATGCTCCGCGGTCGTCAGCGTTCCGGGCTTGCCGTGAGGCCGTCGGCCGTGGAGATCCCCGGCGTGCGGAGGAGGTCGGCGAGAACCTGCTCCTTGGTGACACCGTCCGCGAGCGCCTCGTAGGAAAGGCGGATCCGGTGGAGAAGGACGTCCGGAACGAGCGCGAGGAGATCCTCCGGCACCACGTACCGTCGCCCGGATATCAGGGCCCGGGCCCGCGCCGCCTTCACCAGCGCGATCCCCGCCCGCGGGCTCGCGCCGAGATCGAGCGCCGGATGGACCCGCGACCGCGCGACGAGTTCCACGCAGTGGTCGGTGAAGGCCTCGCTGACGTGCACGTCCTGCAGCGCCTCCATCGCCGCGACGAGGTCGTCGATCGTGCCCACCGAAGCGTGGTCGAGGACGTCGAACTCGCTCCGTGCCACCGCGCCGCGATCGAGGCGCCGGACGCCGAGGGCCGCGTTGCGGCGGAGCACCTCGCGCTCCTCGGCGGGCGTCGGGTAGGAGAGGCGATGGCAGAGCATGAAGCGGTCGAGCTGTGCCTCGGGAAGTTCGAAGGTGCCGCTCTGCTCCACCGGATTCTGCGTGGCGATCACCAGGAACGGTGCCGGCAGCGCCATCGTCTCGCCGCCGATCGTCACCTTCCGCTCCTGCATCGCCTCCAGCAGCGCGCTTTGCACCTTCGGCGCGGCGCGGTTGATCTCGTCGGCGAGGAGGAGGTTCGTGAACACCGGCCCGCGGACGACCCGGAACTCACCCGATCGCGGGTCGAGGACCTCGGTGCCGGTGATGTCGCCGGGGAGGAGATCGACGGTGAATTGCACGCGGCGGAAGTCGAGGTCGATCGACTTGGCCAGGACGCTCACGAGCAACGTCTTCGCCAGACCGGGCACCCCCTCCAGGAGCAGGTGACCGCCGGTGAAAAGGGCGACGAGGAGTCGCTCGACGACCACGTCCTGGCCGACGACCACCTCGGCCACGCGGGCGCGGACGGCGGCCGCGAACCGGGACGAGCGGTCGATGGCGTCGGCGTTCACGGTGGCTGGCTGCATGGCGGTGCCGGGGGCCCGGGGGCTGCGGGGGATTCAGGAAGGCCGGGAAGAGTTCCGTCAGGATACCCGCAGGGCGAGGGGGCATGTGGCCGGTCGCGGGACGTTTGGCACGGAAATCCCCCTCGGCGTCGTTATCCTCCCCGGAGAGCGAATCCGCATGCA
>CAWUOA010000108.1:0-9504 GCA_963923225.1 uncultured Planctomycetaceae bacterium | reverse complement strand
TAGCTGAGGTCGTTCCGCGGATAGATCAGCGGCTGGCCGATCGACTTCTTGTGCGCGTAGGCGGCGATCGTCGGCAGCTTGGCCAGCAACCGGTGGACGCTCACCTCCACCTGCCGCGGATCGCGGACGTCGAGGGAGTCCTGGTAGAAGGTCGACAGCGCCCCGACGACGCTCCCCAGCGTGGCCATGGGATGGGCGTCGCGGGGGAAGCCCCCGTAGAAGGCCCGCATGTCCTCGTGGATCATCGTGTGGTGCGAGAGCGAGCGGCGGAAGGCCTCCAGTTCGTCGGCCGTGGGGAGCTTGCCGTAGATCAGCAGGTAGCTGACCTCGACGAAGTCGCACTTCTCCGCCAGGACCTCGATCGGGTAGCCGCGGTAGCGGAGGATTCCCTGCTCGCCGTCGAGGAACGTGATCGAGCTGGTCGTGGAGCCGGTGTTGACGTAGCCCTCGTCGAGGGTGATGGCGCCGGACTGGCCGCGGAGCTTGGAGATGTCGAGGGCCCGCTCGTTCTCCGTGCCGACCACGACCGGCAGCTCGACCGTCTTGCCGTCGAGTTCGAGCTTGGCCACGCCTCCGGAACGGGTGCCGGAAAAGCTCGGGGCGGAGGACGCGGCGGGCTTCTGGGCGGGGGCGCTCATGGGTGGTGTTCCGGGGCCCGAGGGGAGGACGGGCGATCGGGGGAGCGTGCGAAAAAGCGGCGAAAACGCCAGGAAGGGGGCGAGTCTATCCCGCCGGTGGAACAGCGGCAATCAGCCGCGGCGGCGCGGCCGGCCGGCGCGGGGCGGTCGCCGTGGTGGGGACGCCCCGGCTCGGGCGAGCGGGGGTCAGGGGCGTCCGACCGCGGCGCGGGTGACGCCCGCCGCCGGCGACGCGGCACCGGCCTCGGCCGACGCGGTGCGCACTCCCGAGGCGTCGTCGTCGAAGACCGACCACACCGGCGTCCGCTCGCGGAGCTTGGCGAGGTAGTCCTCCATCTCCTTCTTCCGCCGCTCGAGCGCCAGGCTCTCCTTGATGTCGACCTGCGCCTCGATGAACGGCACCCGGCCGGCGTCCACCCGCTCCACGACGCGGACGATGTGGAGGGCGCCCGGCTCCTCGAGGATCGTGCTCAGCTCCCCGACGGGCAGCCGGAAGATCGCCTCGTCGACGACCTTGGAGACGAGGCTCCCCTTGGTGGTCCAGTCGAACCGGCCCCCGTTCTTCGCGGCCGGACCCTCGGATCGCTCCTTCGCCACGTCGGCGAAGTCCTGCCCTTCGAGGACGTCGTTGCCCATCGCCGCGAGCGAGTTCCAGGCCTCGTCGCGCGAGCGGCCGGCGCCGTACCTCACGGTGAGCTGCTCGAACTTCGCCTTCGCCGGGTAGTCGTAGTCGGCGAGGTGGTTCTGGTACCAGGCGATCATGTCGGCGTGGGGGATCTCGGCGTCGATCTTCACCTTCTGCTGCACCCACTGCTGGGCGAGGGCCCGCTCGAAGAACATCTTCCGCACCCGATCGAGCGACTGGCCGCGCGAACGGAGCATCGCCTCGTACTCCGCCGCCGATTCGAGGCCGGCCTGGCGGACCATCTGCGGGAGCTGCTGGGCGTCGAACGCCTCGTTGACCTTCTTGCGGATCTCGGGGAGGCGGTCTTCGGGGATCGTTCGGCAGGCGTCGACGTAGACGATCAGCGAGTCGACGTGCTGCGGGAGCACCTGGCGGCAGATCTGCCGCCGCAACTCGCGCACCTGCTCCGGCTTCATGCCGGGGGTGGCCTTCGCCAGCCACTCCAGCGCCGTCGGCGTGAGCAGGTCCCCCTCGAGGACCACCTCCGGCCCCACCCGGGCGATGACGTTGGTGCTGTCGAATCGCTCGACCTCGGATTCGTCCCCGTCGCCCGCCGGTTCCGCGAACGACGCCAGGGCCACGCCCCCCTGTTCGTCGCCGCCGCCACCGGCACGGGCCACCGCGGGGGCCGGCTCGTCGACCGGCTCGAGCGGATCGCCCGGCCGGGTGCGGATGCTCGAGAGGACGTGGTTGTCGCCGGTCGGCCCCCCCTTCTTGCCACCGGCCCACGACTCGGGCCGCGACACCGGCCGCTGCACGTGCGGCGTGAAGTTCTGGGTGGAGGTCGACTGCTGGGCGTAGGGATTGGAGAGGGGCCCCTGCGTGGCGCCGGCGGCCTGCTGGTCGAATTGCTGGGCGATGCGCTGTGCGGCGAGGTCGTCGACCGAGACGACCCCGATCGACAGGGCGATCGACAGCGCGATCGTTGTGCGGGCGGAGCGGCTCGAGAGGGGCGGCATCGATGATCTCCGGCCGCCCGCGGTCGGCGGCGTCAGGTACGTTCGCCCGGGGGGGGCTCGCGCCGGCGTCCGATCCGCGCCGCCAACGGCGGGCGGACGGGAGGTCCGGGCGGCGCCGACACGGGGGGCTTCGGGGAGTCCCCGCCGGGAGCGCCGCGCGGAGTGGTAGAGGGCTTGGCGTCGCGCCGCAAGAGCACCGCCAGCGCCGCGATGAGACTGTCGGGGGCCGAGAGAACGGAGGGGTCGAGGGGAAGATAGGCGGTCGCGTCGTCGACGAGCCTGAGCCTCCCGGCCGCTCCGCGCCCCGATTCCTTGATCGCCCGCATCCGGCGCGGCTCGCGGTGCCGGATGACCGCCATCCTCGACTCCACGCCGATCGAATCGACGCCCGCCGCCTGGGCCACCACCCGCAGCCGTGCCCGGGACAGGAGCCGCCCGACGGGATCGGGAAGCGGGCCGAAGCGGTCGGCGAGCTCCGCCCCCAGGTCGTCGACCTGGGCCTCGGTGGCGGCCCGGGAGAGCCGCCGGTAGAGGTCGAGCTTGGCGCGGAGGTCGGGGACGTAATCGCGGGGGATGAACGCGTCGCCGGGGAGGTCGAGCGTCACCAGCGGCGGCTCGCTCGACGGCATCCGCTTGAGCCCCCGCACCGCCTGCTCGAGCAGCCTGCAGTAGAGCTCGTAGCCGACGGTGGCGATGTGGCCGCTCTGTTGGGTGCCGAGGAGGTTGCCGGCGCCGCGGATCTCGAGGTCGCGCATCGCCAGCGAGAACCCCGCCCCCATGCTGGAGAACTCCTGGATCGCCCGCAGCCGCCGCGCGGCGGTGGGGGTGAGCCGGGCCGACTCGTCGACGAGCATGTAGCAGTAAGCGCGGTGGCTCGATCGGCCGACGCGGCCGCGGAGCTGGTGGAGGTCTGCCAGGCCGTAGTGGTCGGCCTCGTCGATGAAGATCGTGTTGGCGTTGGGGATGTCGAGCCCGCTTTCGATGATCGTCGTCGCCAGGAGGATCTGCGTCCGCCCGGCGATGAAGTCGACCATCACGTCCTCGAGCTCGGTCTCCGAGAGCCGTCCGTGGCCGATGCCGATGCGGGCCTCGGGGACGAGGTGCGAGATGCGGTGGGCCAGGAGCTGGATGTCGGTGATCCGGTTGTGGACGAAGAACACCTGCCCGCCGCGGGCCAGCTCCCGGTCGATGGCGTGGCGGACGAGGTTCGGGTCCCAGCGGGTGACGCGGGTCTCGACGGCGATCCGGTTGGCCGGCGGGGTGGCGAGGCTGGAGATGTCGCGGATCCCGAGCATCGACATGTGGAGCGTCCGCGGGATCGGGGTGGCGGTCATGGTGAGGACGTCGATGCTCGCCCGCAGCGCCTTGAGCCGCTCCTTGACGTCGACGCCGAACCGCTGCTCCTCGTCGACGATCAGCAGGCCGAGGTTCGCGAAAGCGATGTCGGCCTGCGCCAGCCGGTGCGTGCCGACGACGACGTCGACGGTGCCGCGGGCCAGCCCTTCGAGCGTCTCCCGCTCCTCCGCCGTCGAGCAGAAGCGAGACAGGGCGCGGACGGTGAAGGGGAACTCGGAGAAGCGGGCGGCGAAGCTGCGCCGATGCTGCTCGCAGAGGACCGTCGTGGGGACGAGCACCGCCACCTGGTAGCCCGCCTCGACGGCCTTGAACGCCGCGCGCATCGCCATCTCGGTCTTGCCGAAGCCGACGTCGCCGCAGAGGAGCCGGTCCATGGGGCGGGGCCGCTCCATGTCGGCGCGGATCGCCTCGGCCGCGGTCGACTGGTCCGGGGTGGGATCGAAGGGAAAGGAGTCGGCGAACTGCTTTTGCCAGGGGGTGTCCGGGGGGAAGGCGATCCCCGGCCGGCTCTCGCGCCGGGCCTGGAGCTGGATCATGTCGGCGGCCATGTCGGCCAGCGCCTCGCGCACCGCCTGTTTCTGCTTCTCCCAGGTCTTGCCCCCCACCTTCGCCAGCTTCGGTGCGAGCTTCGAGCCGCCGACGTACTTCTGCACCAGCTCGATGCAGGAGGCGGGGACGAAGATCCGCGTCGACTCGGCGAACTCGATCTCCAGGAACTCCTCCGTCCGCCCCTCCTTCTCGATCAGCCGCAGACCCCGGTAGCGGCCGATGCCATGGGAGACGTGGACGACGTGGTCCCCCTCGTGGAGGTCGAGGAAGGTGTCGATGGCACGCGAGAGACGCTGCCGCGGCGCCCGCGCCGTGACGTCCTCGCGGCGGAACAGCTCCGCGCTCGACACGAGCACGAGTTTCTCGGGCACCAGGCGGAAGCCCCCCGAGAGGTGTCCGCGGGCGAAATGGAGCCGCCCCGTCCGGGCCGGCGCGCTTTCCCCGAGGACCTCCGCCAGGCGGGTCTCCTCCGCCTCCGACGGGCAGACGACCCACACGTCCTGGTCGCGGCCGACGCTGTCGAGCTCGTCGCGGACCCGGTCGAGGACGCCGGTGAACCGCTCCACGCTCTCCACCGAGAGGCTGGCGGCCGCCTCGAGGCTCGTGCTGGCGACCGAGGCGAGGGTCACGCTCGGAAAACGGTAGATCCGTCGGAACACCTCCTCGGGCGTGGAGAGCCCGGCGTCCGCGCCCAGACGCTCGAAGCAGCGCTTCGCTTCCTCGGCGAGCTCTCCCGGCTCGACGAGGGCCCACCACGACGCGGGCGGGACGATGTCGGCCAGCTGCGTGCGTCGCGTGGAAGCGCCGGCGCCCGAGAGCGCCGTCAGGTCGATCGACTCGAGCGTCGCCACGCTCCGCTGCGAGACGATGTCGAACGTCCGCAGCGACTCGATCTCGTCTCCGTCGAACTCGACGCGCACCGGCCGGTCCCAGTCGAGCGCGTAGAGATCGACGATGCCTCCGCGCCGGGCGAACGTGCCGGGGGCCTCGAGGGCGTCCACGGCCCGCCAGCCGCGGCCCCCCAGCCAGTCGGCGAGCTCCTGGGGGTCGAGCCGCCCCCCGACGGCGAGGCGGCGCGTGCTGGCCTCGATCTCCCGAGGGTCGGCGAGCGCGGGCAGCAGCGCCTGGATCGACGTCACCACGACGCGCGGCCGCTTCCCCCCCTTGGCCGAAAGGCGTTTGACCACTCCCAGGCGGGCTGCCGCCGCCGCGTCCTCGACCGCCGCCTCCCCGTCGACGGCGAAATCTTCGATCGGCGGGAGCAGGACGACGGAGAGACGGGTGAACAGCGTCAGGTCGTCGACGAACACCTCCGCGTCGATCGCGTGCGGCAGGACGACGACCAGCACGCCGTCGCCCACTTCCGCGGCGAGCGCCGCCGCGGCCAGCGCGGAGCTCGAGCCCCAGGTTCCGCCGATCGTGGCGCCGTGCCCCGAGCGGAGACTGGCGACGGCGTCGGCGAACCCGCTGTGGGAATGGAGGGTTGCGGCCAATGCGGCGAGCCGCTGGGGCGGCCCGGCGTCGGCTGGCCGGGGAACGGAGGGCGGGGCCACGGGAGAAGTGTAGCCGTACGGCCTCTCGGCAGGGGCTGCGCAGCGTCGATCGCTCACACAACGGAAACGCCCCCCGGGCCGCGGGTCAGGTCCGGGGGGCGTTCCATCACTTCTCGCCGGACGCCTGCTGTCAGGGCGATGGCATCCGGTCGGGACGCGATGAGCGGGAGGAGAAGACACCGGCGACGCCGCGTGGCGAGTTGTCGGCCAAACCGACCCGCTCGGGTCGGGAGAGGGACGCGGTCGGCGACGGTTCCGCGCCGGCCTGCTCGCGGGAGTCGCCGGGGAGGATCAGGAGAGAGCAGAGAGCCACGGCGGCGAGCACCGCCGCCAGCGCCAGGGGCATGCTTCGAGCTTGCTTGGGTCGAGTGTGCATGGCCGGGAACCCGTGACTGAAAAGGCGTCTTGGACGGCTCGACGTTTTCGTCCCGCCGATCGTTCGAGCGGGGTGTTTCAGGAATCCTCCCCGTCATGCGCCGCCGAGATACCCCCCCCGTCAGGGATGCGAATGCCCGGTGCCGTTTGCAGGCCAAAAACCGAGCGATACGATTGCAGGCTTACGAAAGTTACATGCTCGAAGCCCCGCGGGAGTGGTAAGTGGCCGGCACCTGCCCGACGAATCACGACCTCCTCGGACGCCTGCGCGCGCGCCGGGAGGACCCCGCCGCCTGGCAGGAGTTCGTCTCGCTTTACGGCGCGCCGCTGCACCGCTGGTGCCGGAGTCACGGCCTCTCTCCCGACGACGCCGACGACGTCGCCCAGGACGTGCTCGTGCGCTTCTGGCGGCAGTCGAAGCGGTATCGGCACGACCCCTCGAGCCCCTTTCGCACCCACCTGCGGAAGATCGTCCTCGACGCCGTCGCCGACAGGCAGACGCAGGTGGTGTCGGCCCATGACGGTGCGGTGGGGGATCTCCTCGCGAGCGTGCCGGCTCGTGAGGATCTCGTCGCCAGGCTCGAGGCCGCCTACGACACCGACGCGGCCGCCGGCGCGCTCCGCGAGGTCGAGCGCCGCGTCCAGCCACACACCTGGCGGGCGTTCCAACTCCAGGTGCTCGAAGGCATGCGCGGCGAGGCGGTGGCCAGGGAGCTCGGCGTGACGGTCAACGTCGTGTACGTGGCGCGGCACAAGGTGACGCGCATGCTGCGCGAGGCGGTTTCGAGGCTCGCGACGGCGGGGAGCCGATGAGCCGCGATTCGACGCCGACCGGCTCGGCGGATCCCGCCGGCGCCGAGACGACCGCGTTCGTGGAGCGGATGCTGCGCACCCCGCCGCCCGACGACGTCGGCGACGGCGACGGGCCCGTCCTCCCCCCCGTGATCCCCGGTCTCGGCGGCTTCGTCGAGGTCGACCGCGGTGGGACCGGAACGGTGTACCGGGCCACGCGCGAGTCCGACGGGCGGACGGTGGCGGTGAAGATCCTCCACGCGGCGGGATCGAAGGGGCGTTCGGCGTGCGCTCGGGCGCGGCGCGAGGCCGAGTTGCTCGCGGAGCTCGATCATCCGAACATCGTCCGCATCGAGTCCTCGGGGGAGATGCGCGGGGCCCCCGGTTGGCCCGACGGCCTTCCGTGGCTGGTGATGGAGTGGATTCCGGGAGACACGCTGCAGCGTCACGTCGCCAGGCGCCCTCCCGCGATCCGGGAGGCGGTGCGCATCGCGCGCGACCTGGCCCGTGCCATCGAGGCGGTCCATGCCCGCGGCATCGTCCACCGCGACGTGAAGCCCTCCAACGTGCTCCTCGCCGACGGCCCGGCCGGCCCGGTGCCGAAGATCGTCGATTTCGGTCTGGCGCGCCCGGAGGAGGAGGAAACCGCGCTGACCCGCACCGGCGCCGTCCTCGGCACGCCCGGCTACATGGCCGCCGAGCAGACGGGGCGAGACGATTCGCTCGGTGCCGTCGGGCCCGCCACCGACATCCACGGCCTCGGCGGCACGCTGTTCTTCATGCTCCACCGCCGGCCGCCGCACGAGGGACGCACGATATTCGAGTCGTTCGCCCGCGCGGTGACCGGCTCCATCGACTGGACCGCGCCGGCGGGTGGAGCGATCCCGGTCGCACTCCGCGCCATTCTGGAGACCTGTCTCGAGCGTCGCCCCTCCCGTCGCTACCCGTCGGCCGCGGCGCTGGTGGCCGACCTCGACCGGTTCCTCGACGGCCGGCCGGTCGTCGCCCGGCGCCGCCCCTGGGCGTCGAGGCTCCTCGCCGCAGCCGTCCGTCGCCCGGGGCTCATGGCCGTGGCGGCGCTGTCGGGGGTGCTGGTGCTCGCGCTGCTTTCGGGGGCGTGGTGGCACGTCCGGGGGATGACGAGGGCCCGGGCGGCGGCCGAGGCTGCCCGCGATCTGTCGCGGGCGTCGCTGGCCAGTCTCACCGACGAGTCGGTGGAGCGAATGATCGCCCGCGGGCCGGCGCTCGACGAGGAGGATCTGGCCTACCTGCGGCGCGTCCGTGCCCTGTACGGCGACGTGCCGCCGGACGCCGATCGCCGGGATGCGCTTCTCGAGCGCATCGCCGGCCTGCGGCGTCTGGCCGGGATTTTCGGGAAGATCCTCCGCGTCGACGAGGCGACGGAGTGCTACGGCGCGGCGTTCGAGGATGCCTCCCTGCTCGGCCGCGACGGTGATCCGGCGGAGTCCGAACGGCTCCGGATCGACATCCTTTCCGACCAAGGGATGCTGCTGGTCAACGCCGGCCGTCCGGCCGAGGCCGAGGGGCTGTTCCGCAGCGCCCTGGGAATCGCGGAAGCGTCGTCGATCGGGAACGTGCCGCGCGATCTCGACCGTGCCGCGGCCCGGTTCAACGTCGGGATCGCGGTGGACCGGCTCGACCGGTCCGACGAAGCGCGGGGCCTGATCGGCGAGGCGCTGGCGGAGTTCGCACGCCTGCGCACGGCAAGGCCGGACGACTTCGACGTCGTCCGTGGGGAGCTCGAATCGCTCTTCGCGAGCGGCGCGGGCATTTCGCAGTCGGGCGAGACGCCCGACGTGCGCCGCGCCCGTCTCGACGTGATGATCCGGCTGGCCGAGGAGGCGCTCGAGCGTTTCCCGGACGAACAAGCCGCCCTCTCGAAGCTCCTGATTCTCGGGCTGGCGGCGCTTTCGGACCTCGAGTCCGAGATCGGCGACCAGGCCCGCAGCCTCTCCACGGCCCGCTGCCTGAGGGCCCTGGTGGCGGCGGATCTCGAGCGGCAGCCGGAGGATCACTTCCTCCGCGGCGAGGCGATCGAGGCGGCGGTCCGCGAGTCGCTGGCCACCACGCGTCTCGGCCGCCCCGACGAGTCGGCGTCGATTCTGGAAGAGGCGCTGGAGATGTCGCGGCGCGAGCGGGCCGCGGAGCCGGCCGTCATCAACCACGCGGTCCGCTCGGCCAAGGTGCTGCAGACGCTCGCGATGCTGCACCGCGTCGCGGGCCGGACTGAAGACGCGGTCGCGGCCCTGCGGGAATTGATCGACACCCTCGGCCCCTGGGCGGAGTCGGCGGATGGCGCCACGATGGTCGTGCCGCTTCTCGCCGGCGCCCACGCCATGGTCGGAAACCTCCTCTACAGGGAGATGGGGGACGCCGCGGGGGCGGCCGGGGAAATCCGCACGGCGATCGAGCTCTCGCCCGGGCGGCCCGACTGGTCGCTCCTCCTGGCCGAGGCGGCGCTGGACTCGGGAGACCTGCACACGGCACGCGAGGCTGCCGGGGGGCTGGCCGGCGATCCGGTCTACGGTCACCGGGCCTCCGAGATCCTCGCCAAGACCGGCGAGGGGGATCGCTCC
>CAWUOA010000107.1:0-9580 GCA_963923225.1 uncultured Planctomycetaceae bacterium | reverse complement strand
TCGGGGTCGCGCATGTAGCGCGTCGCCAGCTTGGCCACGGCCGGCGGCACGGTCGCGGAGAGGAGCAGCGTCTGCCGGCTCTCCGGGCAGCGGCGGAGGATCTTCTCGATGTCGGGGCGGAAGCCGATGTCGAGCATCCGGTCGGCTTCGTCGAGGGTGACGATCTCGAGGCCCGAGAGCTGGATCGTGCCGCGGCTCATGTGATCGAGGACGCGGCCGGGGGTCCCGACCACCACGGCGGGGTTCTTGGCGAGCTTGTCGATCTGGCCGCGGATCGGCTTGCCGCCGTACACCGCCACGCAATGCACGCGGGAGCCGTGGGCGAGCTTCTCGAACTCGTCGCGCACCTGGACGGCCAGTTCGCGGGTGGGGACCAGGACCAGCGCCCTGGGGCCCGTGCCGCCGCGCTGCGACGGCTGGGAGACGCGCTCGAGGATGGGGAGAACGAAGGCGCACGTCTTGCCGGTGCCGGTACGGGCCTGCCCCATGACGTCGATGCCTGCCAGGGCCCGCGGGATGAACCCCGCCTGGACCGGCGTCGGCACCGAATAGCCCGCACGATCGACCGCCTCGAGCGTCGAGGGGGCGAGGCCGAGCTTGCGGAAGTCGCCCGCGACGGGCGCCGGCTGACCGGCGAGGGGATTGTGGCCCCCTCCCTTGGCGACCAGCGGGCTCCCGCAACTGTCTGCCGCCCATTCCTCGGGTGAGCGGGTGTCGGGCGTCCGGGCCCGACTCCTGCGATCGTCACGACCCCCGCGGCCGGATTCCAGAGCCACTCGTGATCCTTCCTGCTGACGGCCCCGAGACGGGGGGCCTCGTCGCTCCCGAGCTCGTCCGGGATGTCCCGGCGGCGGAGCATTTCTCGCCCGAAAGGGTACCACGATGGCGGGGGCCGGGCAAACGCTCCCACCCCCGCGGCCCGGGCCGCGGTCGCCGAGTGCTCACGGAGGGCCCGGGTCAGCGGTCGAAGAGCCGCTTCAGCGCCCAGAGGGTCGCGGCGCGGCCGGCACGGGCGATCGAGCGGGTCAGCGGAATGCGCTTCGGGCAGACGGCCACGCAATTCTGGGCGTTGCCGCAGACCTGGATGCCCCCCTGCTCCGTCAGCGCTTCCATCCGCTCGTCGGCGATCATCCGCCCGGTGGGATGGGCGTTGAAGAGCATCGCCTGGCTGATGGCGTGGGCGCCGATGAAGCCCCCGTCGAAGGTGGCCTGCCGCCGGGCGGCGAACTGCTCCTCGGTCTCCCCTTCGCGGCGCGGCGTCTCGATCCGCGTGTACTGCGGACAGGCCTCGAGGCAGCACCCGCAGCTCATGCACTCCGAGAGCGGGTAAGCCTCCCCCTGCTCTTCGGGGGAGATGCGCGGGCCCGGACCGTGGTCGAAGGAGTCGTCGACCGGCACCCAGGCCTTCACCCGCTCGAGCGCCCGGAAGAGTCGGCGGCGGTCGACGACCAGATCGCGGACCACCGGGAACTTCGACATCGGACGCAGTTCGATGCCGTCGGGGTGCTCCTCGAGCAGCCGGTCGACCAGCGCCGAGCAGGCCATCCGCGTGCGGCCGTTGATGAGCATGGTGCAGGATCCGCACACCTCCTCGAGGCAGTTGCAGTCCCACGCCACCGGCGCCACGCTCCGGCCGTCCTGGGCCCGCGACGCGGCCGCGATCTTCTGCAGGACGCTGATCACGTTCATGTTCGGCTCCCAGGGAACGTCGTGGCGTTCCCAGTAGCTCTCCTGCCCCGGCGCGTCCTGGCGGAGGACGCGGACATGGATCGTCCGAGCCGCGGAAGGGGCGGCGCCGTGGTCGTCGGTGCGGGCGTGGGTGATCATCTCGGGTGGACTCCAGGGGGCCGTTGGCGGGGATGCGGCGGAGGAAACGGGGGGGGCGGCGATCAGCCGCGGGACGCCGCCTGGGCGACGGCTCCCGAACGGGCCTTCTCGCGTTCCTTCCACACCTCCTCGATCACCTCGCCTCCCACCAGGCCGTAGAGCCGCGGCCGCGGCGGGATGAGCGTGGTGTCGACATCCTCGTAGGTGATCTGCGGGTGCCCGTCCGATCCGTGGCGGGCGATCGTCGACTTGAGCCACTTGCGGGTGTTGGCCTCGAAGCGGTCGCACCACTCTTCCGCCTCCCGCCGCTTCCCCTCGGGATCGGTGGCCGCGATTCCCGGCATCTCGAACTCCGGCTTGTAGTGGGCGCCGCGGCACTCGTCGCGGAGGAGGGCCCCCTTCAGGATCAGCTTCGCCAGGGGGAACATGTCGCCGAGCGACTTGGTGAAGACGACGTTCTGGTTCGTCCAGTGTCCGGTGTCGGAGAGCGAGCAGCGCCGCCACCGCTCCTCGAGCGCACAGGCCTCCTCGTAGGCCGGGGCGAGCTGGTCGTTGCGGCGGACGACCGTGGCCACGCGGGTCATGAGGTCGCCGAGCTCCTGGTGGATGCCGTAGGGATTCTCACCGCCGCCGCGGCGCTGGAGGAGCGCCTCGTGCCGCTCCTCCTCGCGGCGCAGGGCCCCGGCGTAGAGCGACTCGGGAGCCGCGGCCCGCTTGGCCCCCGCCGACGCGAGGACGCCGGAGGCGCAGAACAGGCCGCTGAAGATGCACGACAGGAGCGAATTGGCACCGAGACGGTTGGCGCCGTGGTACTGGTAATCGCACTCGCCGACCGCGTAGAGGCCGGGAATGGTCGTCTGCTGATTGCGTGGCGAGCCCTCGACCAGACCGCCCGAGGGGCTCTTCTCGTAGTCGACCCACAGCCCGCCCATCGAATAATGGACCGCCGGGAAGATCTTCATCGGCGCCGACCGCGGATCGACCCCCTGGAACTTCTCGTAGATCTCGAGGATCCCCCCCAGCTTCTTGTCGAGCGTCTCCCGGGGGATGTGGGTCAGGTCGAGATAGACGCAGAGACGGTCCTTCTCCACCGAGAGGCCGTCGGTCGTGCAGATGTCGAAGATCTCCCGCGTGGCGATGTCGCGGGGGACGAGGTTCATGTACTTCGGGTAGCGCTCCTCGAGGAAGTAGTAGCGTTCGGCCTCGGGGATCGTCCGTGGGTCGCGCGGATCCTGCGGGGTCCGCGGCACCCACACGCGCCCCCCCTCGCCGCGAGCGCTCTCGCTCATCAGCCGGAGCTTGTCGGCCCCCGGGATCGCCGTCGGATGGACCTGGATGAACTCGCCGTTCCCGTAGGCCGCGCCGGCCTGATACACGCGGCTGACGGCGCTGCCGGTGCAGACCATCGACATCGTCGACCGCCCGTAGACCAGCCCGCAGCCGCCGGTGGCGAGGATCACCGCGTCGGCCGGGAAGGAGCGGAACTGCATCGAGACGAGGTCCTGGCAGACCGCCCCGCGGCAGCGCCCCGAGTCGTCGACGACGGGGGCGAGGAAGTCCCAGAACTCGAACTTGCGGATCTTCCCCTCGGTCTCGTAGCGCCGCACCTGCTCGTCGAGGGCGTAGAGGAGTTGCTGGCCGGTCGTGGCCCCGGCGAAGGCGGTGCGCTTGTAGAGGGTGCCGCCGAAGCGGCGCTGGTCACGGAAGCCCTCCGGGGTGCGGTTGAAGGGCACGCCGAGACGGTCCATGAGGTCGATGATCCGCGGCCCCCAGTCCGCCATCTCCTTGACCGGCGGCTGATGCTGGAGGAAGTCGCCCCCGTAGACGGTGTCGTCGAGGTGCTTCCACTCGTTGTCGCCCTGCTGCCGCGTCAGCGCGTTGACGCTGTTGATGCCCCCCTGTGCGCAGACGCTGTGCGACCGCTTCACCGGCACGAGGCTCATGAGATCGACGTCGGCGCCGAGCTCCGCCAGCCGCATCGCGGCCGCGAGCCCGGCAAGTCCACCGCCGACGACCAGGATGCGGGGCTGGGGCATGGGGGATCAGTTTCCTGCGGGTGACTGGACGGGAAGGACGAGGGCCGGCTCGTCGGTGGCCCGGAGATCGATGGCGCCTTCGGGGATGGCCTTCGGCGAACGGGGAGTCCCGGTGGCGGCCGCCGGGACGGTCTCCTCGCCGGTGCTCATGCGGCGGAACTCGTCGAGGCGCGTTTCGACGCGGCGGGCCTCGGCGGTGTCGGTGGCGCGCAGTCCGCCGATCGAGCCCAGGCCCGCGGCCGCGAGCACGCACCCCACGACGATGCTCACCACGTTGGCGCGCCGCATGGCCTCGGGGCTCGTCCACAGGCCCCAGGTGATGCCGAGCGTCCACAGGCCGTTGGCGAGGTGGTACACCGCCGCCAGCACGCCGATGGCGTAAAGCAGCGACACGCCGAGCGGGGCGATCGCCGCCGCCGCCGAACTGGTGGCGTGGTGGGGATCGAAGCGTCCGCCGCCGAGCGGCGCGCCCATCCAGTGCAGTTGGATCACGTGGAAGAGGATGAACGCGAAGGCGATCATGCCGGTCGCACGCTGCAGCGTGTAGCGGACGTTCCCGACGTAGGAATAGGAGCCGACGTTCGGCAGGCCCCCCGCGATGATGGCGAAACCGACGGCCGCGTGGAACGCCATCGGCAGGAAGATGAAGAGGAACTCGATCGGGATCAGCAGCGGGCCCAACGAGTGGATCATGTCCACGCGCGACTGGAACGACGCCGCACCCCCGAGCACCGAGGCGTTGGTGAGCAGATGCACCACCAGGAAGGCCCCCACCGGGATCAGCCCCGACAGCGAGAACAGCCGGTAGATGAGGAACTGGTGGCGGGCGAGGAAGGACCGGGAGTTCTCGTTGGGGGTCACACGCGGCCTCGTCGGGCGGAAGGTTGGCTGCCGAGGGGAGTATAGATTTGCCGGGCATCCCGACAACGCCGGCGGGGGAATTGGCGGCCGCGGCATGGCATTTTTATACTGGAAGGCTGCGGACCGGGATCGCCTCCAGGGAGTTCCGTGTGGTGCCGGAATCACCCATCATTCTCGTCGTCCGCGGGCCGAACGACCGTGGCACCCCGGCGGGGGGCCTCGGGCCCGACTGGCTCGCAGGGGCGCTCGATCGCGATCCCGGCATCCGCGTCGATCACGCCGCGGGGCTCGCGGACGCCGCGGCACGCCTCGCCGCCGGCGAGCGATTCGACGCGGTCCTCTTCCCTGGTGACGTCTCCTCGCTCGGCGAGGCGATCGAAGGGGCGCTGCGGAGCCAGCGGATCCTCGAGCAACTTCCCGACGGGGTGGTGCTCCTCGACGCCGCCGATTCGGTGCGCTGGGCCAACGCGAGATTCCGCGAGTGGTGCGGCGGCGGCGATCTCTCCGGCCGCGGATTCCTCGAGGCGCTCGGAAATCCCGAAGTCCTCGGCCCGGAGTTCAGCCCCTTCCACGCGGCCCTCGCCTCCGGCCGGATGTCGGACGCCATGCTCCGCACCGCCGACAACCGCTACCTCCATCTCCTCTCCACGCCGCTGGTCTCCGGAAGGCGGGGGTCCTGGCCGGGCGGCGACCACGTGATCGTCTCCATCCGCGACGTCACGCGCACCATCCTCGAGCAGCAGAAACGCGCCGCGATCCACCAGGCGGGGCAGAAACTCGCCGATCTCTCCCCCGCCGAACTGGCCGACATGACGATCGAGGAGCGGATCGAGCTCCTCAAGAGCAACATCCTCCACTACTCCCGCGACCTGCTGCAGTTCGACGTCGTCGAGATCCGCCTCCTCGACCGCCAGACCGGCCGGCTCGAGCCGCTCCTCGCCGAGGGGATGCAGCCGGAGGCCGAGGCCCGGATCCTCTTCGCCCGCACCGAGCACAACGGCGTCACCGGCTTCGTGGCCGCCACCGGCCGGAGCTATTTCTGCAACGACACCACCAAGGACCCGCTCTACCTGGAGGGCTGCAAGGGGGCGAAGAGCTCGCTCACCGTGCCGCTCATGCTCCACGACCAGGTGATCGGCACGTTCAACGTGGAGAGCCCGGAGCCGGGCGGGTTTTCCCACACCGACATGCAGTTCCTGGAGATCTTCTCCCGGGACGTCGCCGCCGCCCTCAACACCCTCGAACTGCTCGTCGCCGAGAAGGCCTCCACCACGGCGGAGAGCATCGAGGCGATCCATGGGGCCGTGGCCCTGCCCGTGGACGACATCCTCAACGACGCCGTCAGCGTCATGGAGCGGTACATCGGCCACGACGCCGACGTCGTCGATCGCCTCCATCGGATCCTGCGCAACGCCCGCGACATCAAGCAGGCGATCCAGAAGGTCGGCGAGAAGATGACGCCGAGCACGGCGCACTCGCAGCACCGCCGCGGCGAGCACCGCCGGGCGATCGCCGGCCGGAGGATCCTCGTCGTCGACGCAGACGAGCAGGTGCGGGTCGCCGCCCACTGCCTCCTCGAGCGCAACGGCTGCATCGTGGAGACGGCCCGCGACGGAGCCGAGGCCGCCTCGATGGTCCGCGCCGCCGGCGACGAGGACTACGACGTGATCATCTCCGACATCCGTCTCCCCGACATGTCGGGCTACCAGCTCTTCCTCCGCCTTTCCGAGATTCTCGACCACGTGCCGATGGTGTTGATGACCGGGTTCGGTTACGACCCCGGACATTCGATCGTCAAGGCGCGACAGGCCGGCATCAGCCTGGTCCTCTTCAAGCCCTTCCGCGTCGACCAACTCCTCGACACCGTCGAGCGGGCGTTGGTCTCCCCGCCTCCCGGACATCCGCCGGCCCTTCCGGGGCCGGTCGGTGGCGACTGACGCCAGGGGGGCGTTTCCGCCCCTCGTCGAACGGCCCTTTTCTCGGCTCGCCGGGGCCGACCCCGTCTTTTTCCGGTGAAAAAGGCGTTTTCCGTGGTGCCGGGATGCCCTTGACCCGGCTCGGGTGGGGCCGGTACCTATCCCCCCGATTCGTTCTCCAGACCACGGGGACAAAGTTCATGGCACGCATCCTTCCATTCACCGCCGCCCGCGGCGACCGGCGCTCCCCGACCCCGCAAGGGGTCCGCTCCGGGCTGGTCCAGGGCCTTGGCGTCTGGCTCGCGGGTGCGTGCCTCGCCGGCGCGATCGTCACGCCGGCAAGCGCCCAGGATGCGGCGGAGGAGATCCCCGCTCCCGCGGCCGACGAGTCGGCGCCGGCCGAAGCCGCCGACGCCAGGCGCGCGATCGAGGCGGCGCTTTCCCGGGCCGCGGCCGACCGACGCGCCGGCGCCCCCACGCAGGGCGACACGCCCGCGCGTGCCGACGCCAACCTGCCGCGCGATCTCGTCGTCGCCCGCCTCTCCGCCGAGGTGGCCGCCCGTCAGCTCGAAGCCCGCCGCGCCGCACAGAAATCGGCCGGTGAGGCGCTCGACATCCTCGAGGCGGTTTCCGCCGAGATCGCCGCCGCCGACATCCCGCCCGAGACGCGGGCCCAGCTCCAGAAGCGCGTCGACCGGGCCCGGGGCGAGATCGAGGAGATGACCGGCAAGCGGGCCGCGGACGTGGCCCTCGACCGGAAGAACGCCGAAGTCGACGCCCGGGTCAATCGCGAGCGCGCGAAGAAGGTCGAGGTGGACCAGCGCCTGGCCCTCATCGTCGACGAATACAACCAGATGATCGACGAGCGGCGCTACGCCGAGGCCGAGGCGCTGGCCAAGAAGGCCGCGGCGCTGGCCCCCGAGAACGCCGTCGTCCGCCAGCTCCTCTCGCAGAGCCGGACGATCCGCCGTCTCGATACCCAGCGGTCGATCGCCGACGCCAAGGAGCAGGGCGTCGTCGACGCGCTGGTCGACGTCGACCGGGCGGGCACCCCGTTCGTCGGGCCGATCGAGTTCCCGGCCACCAAGGACTGGGAGGACCTGACCAAGAACCGCAACCGCCTCGACGCCGAGGGCCGGAGCCGGATGTCGCCCGCCGAGGCCACGATCCACAAGAAGCTCTCCGCCCAGGTCGTCGCCGTCCACCGCGGCGAGGCCCTCGCCGCCGTCCTCGACTCGCTGGCCAAGCAGGCCGAGATTCCGATCCACCTCGACATGGTGGGGCTGGAGAGCGAAGGGGTCCGCAGCGACACGCCCGTGACGATCTCGCTCGACCAGAGGATCACCCTCAAGAGCGCCCTGAAGCTGCTCCTGGAGCCGCTGCACCTCGATTACTGCGTCCGCGACGAGGTCCTCAAGGTGACGAGCCCCCGGCTCATGAAGGGGCAGCTCTACAGCGTCTCCTACCAGGTCGCCGACCTCGTCATCCCGATCCCCAATTTCACCTCGGACGACACCGGACTCGACGGCGCCATCAACGGCGGCTACTCGCGGCTCTCGACCCTCACCAACATGTCGGTCCAGACCGGTCCGGCCCCCGGGGCGCTGGCGCGGACCGGCTCCGATGCGGCCGTCGATGCGAACACGCTCGCCCAGATCCCCGGCATCGGCGGCACCGGTCCGCAGACGGGCAGCGCCGCCGGCCTGCCCCTGTTCGGTGGCGCGGGCGGTCCGATGGGCGGGGCGCAGGCCGACTTCCAGTCGCTCATCGACCTCATCCAGAACACCGTGGCCCCGCAGACCTGGAACACGGTCGGCGGCCAGGGGGCCATCCAGCCCTTCCCCACGAACCTGAGCATCGTCGTCAGCCAGACGCAGGAGGTGCACGACGAGATCGCCGATCTCCTCCAGCAGCTCCGCCGCCTCCAGGATCTCCAGGTGGCGATCGAGGTCCGCTTCATCCGCTTGAACGACACCTTCTTCGAGCGGATCGGCGTCGACTTCGACTTCAACATCCAGTCGAACGTCCGCGACCCGCTCAACACGACCGCCATCCCGACGTCGAGCAACAGCTCGATCTCCCCCTACTCCCTCGGCATCCCGGCCAATCCGGGCGGCCCGTCGCAGGTCATCGGCCTGGACAACACGGGCACCCCGGGCGTGGCCCGCATCGGGCAGGTGGGCCAGAACGCCACGCTCAACGGCCAGCCGGTGCAGAACTTCTACTCCATCCCCTTCCGCCAGAACAGCTTCGGTGCCGGCCAGGTGCCCGCGCTCCCCGGCCTTCCCGACCCGACGACCTCGGCGGCCACGTTCGGCTTCGCGATCCTCTCCGACATCGAGGCCTACTTCCTCATCCAGGCCGCCCAGGGGAACACCCGCTCCAACGTCATGCAGGCCCCGAAGGTGACGCTGTTCAACGGCCAGAACGCCTTCATCAACGACTCGGTCTCGCGGCCGTTCGTGACGAGCGTGATCCCGGTGGTGGGCGACTTCGCCGCCGCCCAGCAGCCGGTGATCACGGTCCTCAACGAGGGCACGAGCGTCAACGTCCAGGCCGTGGTCTCCAACGACCGCCGCTTCGTCCGCCTGACGCTCATCCCGCGCTTCTCGCAGATCGGGAAGGTGCAGGAGTTCCAGTTCGAGGGCTCGCGTTCGACCTCCACCAAGAGCGCCGACGAGAAGTCGGGTCTCGACGGCGGCGTCGGCCAGCAGGGACAGAACCCGCTCGGTGCGTCGCTGGGCATCAACGCCAAGACCTCGAACGAGCAGACCGTCCGCTCGAGCGGCACGACGATCCAGCAGCCGGAGTACATCACGACCTCGGTGACCACCACCGTGAGCGTGCCCGACGGCGGGACGGTGCTCCTCGGCGGCATCAAGCGGCTCCGCGAGGGCCGCAACGAGTTCGGCGTGCCGATCCTCTCGAAGATCCCCTACA
>CAWUOA010000106.1:0-9609 GCA_963923225.1 uncultured Planctomycetaceae bacterium | reverse complement strand
GGCCGAAGGGGGGCGGGCGTGGGACAGTGCCTCCCCCGAATGGTACCCCGGCGGGTCGGCCCCGGGCGGGGATCCCCCTGCGGAGACGTCCACGGCCCCGGCGGGCCCTCCCGGCCGGACACGCCTCGTCGGATTGTCTCATTGAAAGGTCGTGACATTCCGATATATTGATCAGGGCGGCCATCGGGGCCCGTCCGCCAGCAGGGAGTCTCATCGTGGCCGACGTGAAGCAGGGAAGCGCGCCGACGGCGAAGCTCACCAGCCTCGAGGCGCTCGGGGCGGCGGCGGAGTGTCTCCGGA
This sequence comes from uncultured Planctomycetaceae bacterium, assembly GCA_963923225.1. Classification (GTDB taxonomy): domain Bacteria; phylum Planctomycetota; class Planctomycetia; order Pirellulales; family UBA1268; genus QWOP01. The sequence continues at coordinate 9,309 of CAWUOA010000106.1, read as the reverse complement.
CGCTCGCCCACCCCCACCGGCTGCGGATCGTGCAGATGCTGCTGGGGGGCCGCTATACCGTCGGCGAGCTCGCCGAGGCCTGCGGGATCGCCAGCCACATGGCCTCGGAGCACCTGCGCCTCATGCAGCGCTGCGGCTTCCTCGACGTCGAGAAGGACGGCCGCTGCGTCTACTACACCATCGCGGAGCCACACCTGGCCCGCATCATGGCCTGCATCGAGGACCGCTTCGGCGGCCCGAACGCCCCCCGCGGCAAGCCGCGCGGCTAGTTCCCCCTTCCGAACAGACCGACGTTGCCTCGTTCGCAAACATATCGTAACCTATCGACACGACGATTCGTGTCTTCCGTCCCGCCGGCTTCCGGCCGTCCCCCAGGAGGTGCTTCCATGGTCGCCACGATCTCCCCCTCGATGCTCGCCGATCTCCGCCGCCGCGGTGAGAAGGTGACGCTCATCGACGTCCGCACGCCGGCCGAGTTCGGCGAGGTGCACGTCGATTTCGCCCGCAACATCCCCCTCGACCGCCTCGACGCGAAGGAAGTGGGGGCGATCGCCGGCACCGGGCCGGTGTACGTGATCTGCAAGTCGGGCAACCGCAGCCAGAAGGCCTGCGAGAAGCTCGCCGCGGCGGGGCTGGAGCGGATCGTGAGCGTGGAGGGGGGCACCGCCGCCTGCGTCGAGGCCGGGCTGCCGGTGGCGCGCGGGAAGAAGGTGATGTCGCTCGAGCGGCAGGTGCGCATCGCCGCGGGGATGCTCGTCGCCGCCGGCGCCGCCCTGGCCGGGCTCGCCCCCGACCCGACCTGGAAGGCGATCGGCGCGGGGCTCGCCGGCTTCGTCGGCTGCGGGCTCGTCTTCGCCGGCATCACCGACAGCTGCGCGATGGGGATGCTGATCGCCCGGATGCCCTGGAACACCGCCTGCAAGTCGGGCAGGAGCTGCTGCCACTCGGCGGCCGTCCTCGGCCTCGTGCTGGGGGCGATGGCCGGCACGGCGCTCGCCGAGCACACGAAGGATTCGCTCGACACGGTCAAGCGGGCCGTGGCCGAGAAGAAGGCGATCCTCGTCGACGTCCGCGAGCCGGAGGAGTGGGAGCAGGGGCACGTGGTGGGGGCGAAGCTCGTCCCCTTGAGCGCGCTGGAGAAGGGGGTCGACGCCCAGGAGCTCGCCCGCGTCCTCCCCAAGGACAAGGTCATCTACTGCCACTGCCTCGCCGGCGGCCGCTGTCTCGACGCCGCCGCGATCCTCGCCCCGCTGGGCTACGACGTCCGGCCGCTGAAGCCCGGCTATCCGCAGCTCGAGAAGGCCGGCTTCCCCACCGCCAAGGGACGCTGAGGCCCGTCGTTGCACCGCCATCCCCATCCACCCCTCCCGGAAGCCATCCCATGAAGATCCAGCAGTACTACCTCGCCTGCCTGTCCCACGCGTCGTACATGATCACCGACGAGAAGACGAAGAAGGCGGCGGTCGTCGATCCGCAGCGCGACGTCGGTCAGTACCTCGCCGACGCGAAGGCGGGCGGGTACACGATCGAGCACGTGTTCCTCACCCACTTCCACGCCGACTTCATCGCCGGCCACATCGAGCTCCGCGACGCCGTGGGAGCCACGATCCGGCTGGGGAAGCGCGGGCAGGCGGAGTTCGACTGCGTCCGGATGGGGGATGGCGACACGGTCGAGTTCGGCGACGTGAGGCTCGAGATCCTCGAGACCCCCGGCCACACGCCGGAGGGGATCTCGATCCTCGTCTACGACCTCGCCAAGAGCGCGAAGGAGCCGCAGGCCGTCCTCACCGGCGACACGCTGTTCATCGGCGACGTGGGCCGGCCCGACCTCCTGGCGAGCATCGGCGTCACCGCCGACGAGCTCGCCGACATGCTCTACGACAGCGTCACCAAGAAGCTCGTCACGCTCCCCGACGCCACGCTCGTCTACCCGGCGCACGGGGCGGGGAGCATGTGCGGCAAGAGCCTCTCCAAGGAGACCGTCTCCACGATCGGAGAGCAGAAAAAGTTCAACTACGCCCTCCAGCCGATGAGCCGGGAGGACTTCAAGAAGATCGTCACGGCCGACCAGCCGGAGGCGCCCGACTACTTCGTCCACGACGCGATCCTGAACCGCAAGGAGCGGGCCGGGCTCGACGCGTCGATGACGCGCGGCCTGCGTGCCCTCTCGCTCGACGAGGTCCAGGCCCTCGTGCGCGACGGCGCACAGCTGGTCGACGTCCGCGACGGCATCGACTTCGAGGGAGGCCACCTCCAGGGAGCGCTGAACGTCGCCCTCAACGGCAAGTACGCCACCTGGGCCGGGTCGATGCTCGCCGCCGACGAGCCGATCGTCGTCGTGGCCGGCGAGGGGGGCGAGGAGGAGGCGGTGATGCGCCTGGGGCGCATCGGTTTCGACAACGTCGTCGGCTTCCTGGCCGGCGGCATGGCCGCCCTGGCCATGCGGGACGATCTCGTCGAACGCACCGAGCGGATCACGGCGCCGGCGCTCGACGAATGGCTCCGCGGCGAGCGCGGCGGCACGGCGCCGGTGGTGATCGACGTGCGGGCGCCGTCGGAGCACGCGGCCGGCCACCTCGCCGCGGGGATGAACATTCCGCTGACGCACCTCGAGGAGCGCGTCGGCGAGATTCCGGCGGGCCGTCCGGTGGTGGTCCACTGCGAGGGGGGCTACCGCTCGGCGATCGCCGCGAGCCTGTTGCAGAAGCTCGGCCTCGAGCAGGTCCACGACATGGTGGGGGGCTACAAGGCGTGGGTGGCCGCGAAGCTCCCCGTGCTCGCCTGACCGGCCGCGACGGCCCCCTTCCCGAAGGACCCGCGCATGGATCCCCTCCCGGCCGCCATCGACACCCTCCTGGCCGCGACCCCCGCGTCGTGGGTCACCGCCCAGTCGATGGCGGCCGGCGTGCTCGTGGGGCTGTCGCTGGGCCTCACCGGCGGCGGCGGCGCGATCTTCGCCGTGCCCCTGCTGGTCTACTGGATCGGCGTCGAGCCGGCCTCGGCCGTGAGCGTGTCGCTGGTCGCCGTGGCGACGACGGCGGCGGTGGGCGCCGTCGAGCGCTTCCGCCACGGTCAGGTGGAGGTCCGCACCGGCCTCCTCTTCGCCGCCGCGGGGATGCTCACGGCGCCTTTGGGGAGCTGGCTCGGGGCGCGGATCCCGCCGCGCCTGCTCCTCACGGCGTTCGCCGGGCTGATGGTGGTGATCGCGCTGCGGATGTGGCGCAAGGCCTCCGAGTCGACCGAGCGGTCCTCGGCGTCGGTGTTCTGCGCCGGCGTGGGGCCGACCTGCAGCCGCGACGAGCAGGGGCGGCTGCGGATGACCGCCCGCTGCTTCGTGCTCCTCACGCTCGTGGGCCTCGTCGTCGGATTCCTCTCGGGGCTGTTCGGCGTCGGCGGCGGGTTCCTCATCGTGCCGGCGCTGGTCGCCTTCGCGACGATGGGGGTGGTCCACGCGGTGGGGACGTCGCTGTTGGTGATCACGCTCGTGGGCGCGTCGGCGATCGCCTCGCAACTCGCCGGGGGGCGGTCGATCCCGCTCGACGTCGCCGGAGCCTTCGTCGTCGGGAGCGTGCCGGCGCTGCTGGTCGGCTCGGCCGTGGGCCGTCGGCTCGCCGGCCCCACGCTCGCCCGCTTCTTCGCCGTGGCGATCCTCCTGGTCGCCGCGTACGTCATCGCCAAGACGTCGCTCGGATTCTGACGAACACCGGTTCCTCTCATCCCTCCCGGAGTCGACTCATGTCCCGTTCCCTGGTGCTGCTCGGTGTCGCGACGCTGTGTGTCCTGACGGGCCTCGCCGCCCCCGGCCGCGGTGCGGATCCCGCGCCGGCGATCGAGTTCCCCCGGATCGCCGGTTACGGCGGGGTCGTGCGGCTGCCGGACGCCGGCGAGCGGCCGCGGGCCGGCGGCAAGGTGGTGTTCGACACCACGGCGGCGGCCGCCGCGGGGAAGCCGAACCGCGGCCTCGACAGCGCCGCCCGGCTGGTCAACGTCTACGCGTCGGAGGGGATGGAGGGATCGCGGCCGCGGATCGCCGTCATCCTCCACACGGGGGCGACGCTCTCGGCGCTCTCCGACGAGGCCCACGCGCGCGGTGCCGCCGGTGCTCCGAATCCGAACCGTCAACTCGTCGAGGCGCTGCTCGCCGAGGGGGTCGAGGTGTGGGTCTGCGGGCAGTCGGTGATCCGCGGGGGCCACGCCCTCGCCGACGTCCTCCCCGGGATCAAGGTGGCCTACTCGGCGATGATCTTCAACGTCAACCGCCAAGCCGACGGGTGGTCGACGCTCGGCGTTCACTGATCACGGCGCCGTGCCGCCGCGCAGGAGCTTGTACGACACCGGGATCACGAACAGCGTGAACACGGTGGATGCGATCAGGCCGAAGATCAGCGACCAACCGAGCCCCGAGAAGATCGGGTCGAGCGTGATCGGCACGGCCGAGAGCAGGGCGGCTCCGGCCGTGAGCAGGATCGGACGCAGCCGGACGACTCGGCTCTCCAGGATCGCGTCGGTCATCGGCCGGCCGTGCTTCATGGCCAGCTCGATGAAGTCCACGAGGATGATCGAGTCGCGGGTCACGATCCCCGCGAGGGCGATCATGCCGATCATCGCCGTGGCGGTGAAATAGACCGGGTCGGAGTGGCCTCCGGCGAGCCGGTCGAGCAACCAGAAGCCGGGCATCACGCCGAGGAGCGTCAGGGGGATCGCGAGCATGACGACGACGGGGATCGAGAACGACCCGGTCTGGGCCACGAGGATCACGTAGATCATCGCCATCGCCGCTGCGAACGCGATGCCCAGGTCGCGGAAGACGTCGAGCGTGATCTTCCACTCCCCTTCGCCGGCGAACGCGACGTCGATCCCCGCAGGCACGCTCCAGGGAACTCCGCTTCCGGGGGAGAGATAGGTGGCGTGTCGTCCGGGGCGGGCGACGGCCGCGTCGCGGTCGGCCATCACGTCGACGACGCATTCGGCCGGAGGCCGGCTCGTGCACTCGGCGGTGACGTAGACGACGCGGTCGAGGTTCTTGTGGTGGATCGTCTGGTCCACCCGCCGCTCCGCGAAGCGTCCGACCTCCGCCAGGGGGACGAGGCTCCCGGAGGCGGAGCGGACGGAGAGCTGCGTCAGGTCGGCCGCCGCGGACCGCTGCGGCTCGGGCAAGCGCACGACGATCCGCAGCGGGTTCCGTTCGCCGTCGACTTCGAGCGTCCGCGGCGAGTCGCCTCCCAGCGCCGTGCGGATCGCGGCGGCGACGTCCGCCGCGGAGATGCCGGAGATCGCCGCCTTCTCCTGGTCGATCTCGAAGACGAGCCTCGCCTCCGGCGCTTCCCGGCTGGAGTCGACCTCCACGACCGCCGGCTCCTGGCGCAGCCTCTCCGCCACCCCGTCGGCCGCCGCGAGGAGGTCTTCGTAGGAGGCGTCCGGGCCGCCGCGCACCTCCGCCACGATGCCCGACAGCACCGGCGGCCCGGGGGGCAGCTCGACGATCCGCACCAGCGCCCCCTCCTCGCGGCCGACGGCCTCGAGCGCCGTGCGGAGCCGCAGTCCGAGGGCGTGGCTCTGGAGGCGGCGGTGCTTCTTCCCGACGAGGTTCACCCGCAGTTCCGCGAGGTTCGGCCGCGACCGCAGGCCGTAGTGCCGCACCAGTCCGTTGAAGTCGATCGGCCCGGCGACCCCGACGTGGCTGGTGAAGTCGACGACTTCCGGCTCGGCGGCGATCGTCCGCTCGAGACGGCTCACGACGGCCCGGGTCCGTTCGAGCGACGTCCCCTCGTCCATGTCCACCAGCAGCAGGAGCTCGTTCTTGTTGTCGAACGGCAGCATCTTGAGGGGCACCAGGCGGACCGCGCCCATGCCCGCCGCCGCGACCGTGGCGACCGCCGTGGCCAGGAGGAACCCCGCGGCGACGGCACGGGAGCGCAGCAGCGGCAGCATGAGCGGCCGGAACATCCGGTACAGCATCGTCCGCTGCGTGGCCGCGACGTCGTAGAGCCCGTGGGAGTCGGCGGGGGCGGACTCCTCCCCGATCCCGTCCTCCCCGTCCCGGCGGAATCGCCGTCCGAGGACGTGGTAGGCGAGCCACGGGGTGATCGTGAACGCCACCACCATCGACATCAGCATGGCCACCGGGACGCCGAGGGCCATCGGCGACATGTACGGGCCCATCATCCCGGTGATCGCGAACAGCGGCAGGAAACTGACGATGACGGCGAGGGTGGCGCTGATCAACGGCGGGCGGATCTCGGCGACCGCGTCGAGCACGATCCCCCGGCTGGCCCGCTTCCGCTCCTCGAAGTGCCGGGCGATGTTCTCGACGTCCACGATCGGGTCGTCGACGAGCATGCCCAGCGCCAGGATGAGCGCGAACAGCGTGACGCGGTTGATGGTGTAGCCGGCGAGGAGATTCACCGCGAGCGTCAGCCCGAACACGACGGGAACCGCGACCGCGACGACGAACGCCTCCTGCCAGCCCATCGTCACGGTGAGCAGCGCCACCACGATGACCAGCGCCACGACCAGCGCCTCCACCAGTTCGTTCACCTTCTCGTCGGCCGTCAGCCCCGCGTTGCGGGTCACGACCAGTTCGAGATCGGAGGGGAGCACCTCGCGGGCCAGTTCCTCGGCGCGGCGGAGGACCCTGTCGGCGACGTGCACCGCGTTGCTGCCGCGCTGCTTGGAGATGGCGATCGTGACCGCCGGAACGGTCGCCTCGCCGGCGTCGGCCTCCGCGGGGCCGGCCGCGCCATGGTGCTCCCCGGCGCCGATCACGGTGCCCGGCGCGCCCGGGTGCGTGGCGAAGCCCCGTGCCGGCCCCCATCCGTGCCGCACCACGTCGACCGGCTCGGCCGGACCGTCCTCGATCGTGGCCACGTCGGCGAGCCGGACCGGCCTCCCGTCGACCACGCCGACGACGAGCGTCTCGAGATCGCGCGTCGACGACAGCGAATGGCCCCCCGCGACGGTGACGGTGCGGTCGTCGCGGACGAACCGCCCCGCGGGGAGGAACGTGCTCGAGACGGCGATCGCCCGGGAGATGGCGGCGGGATCGACACCGTAGGCGGCCATCCGCTCGACGGTGGGCTCGACCCGGACGACCCTCGGCTCGCCGCCGACGACCGCCGCCCGCGACACCTGCGGGACGACGGAGAGCCGCTCGACGAGCTCCTCCGCCACGCGGCGGAGTTGGTGCGAATCCCCGGCGCCGGCCTTCGGGACGACGGCGGCGGTGACCACCGGCACGTCGTCGATCTCCACCGGCTTCATCACCCAGCCGGCGACGCCGGGCGCGATGCGGTCGGCGTTCTCGCCCAGCTTGGCGAAGAGCTTCACCAGGCTCCGTTCCCGGTCCTGCCCGACGTAGAACCGCACCGTCACCACCGCCTGGTCCGGCTGCGACATGCTGTAGACGTACTCGACGCCGTCGATCTGGTAGAGGATCCGCTCCAGCGGCGTCGTCACCAGCCGCTCCACCTCGGCCGCGGAGTGGCCGGGGAAGCTCACGAACACGTCGGCCAGCGGCACGACGATCTGCGGATCCTCCTCGCGGGGCGTGACGAGCAGCGCCGCCGCGCCGGCAGCCAGCGCCACGATGACGAGGATGATGGAGAGATTCGAGTCGAGGAACAGGCGCACCAGCGCCGACAGGACGTCGTCATGGCGACGGCTCCCGTCGCCCGCCGCGGGTTCGTGTCCGGTCATGGACGATCGGCTCCCGTGCCTTCCGGGACCGCGGCGCGGCCGAGAACGACCCGGTCCCCCTCGCGGAGTCCGGCGAGCACCTCCCGCTCCCCGTCGATCGACCGTCCCGTTCGGATCGCCCGCCGCTCGGTGCGGCCGTCCCGGGCGAGGTCGACGATGGTCAGCTGGCCGACGCGGCGGATCGCCCGCTCCGGCACCACCAGCAGCGTCTCTTCCTCGAGCGGCACGCTGATCCTGCCGAACATCCCGCTGGTCACTCCGGGAGGGCAGGGGCCGCTCACCTTCACCTGGAAGGTGCGGGTCGCCGCCTGGGACTCCGGCACGATCTCGCGCACGGTGGCGTGGCACTCGATGCCGAGGTTCTCCAGCCGCGCCGGCACCTCCTCGCCCACCTTCAGCCGGGATGCGAGTCCCTCGCGGACACTCGCCACCATCTGCATCTGCGTCGGGTCGTAGAGCGTCAGCAGCACCTGGCCCGGGGCCGCGGTGTCGCCCGACTCCGCCCGTTTGTCGACGACGACCCCGGTGATCGGCGAGGCGAGCGTGGCGTAGGAGCGCATCACGCGGGCCTCCTCGACCGCCTGGCCGGCGCGGAGGACCTCGGACCGGGTGGCGCGCGCGGCGGCGACCGCCTCGTCGAGCTGCGCCTCGGTGACGGCGTTCTGCTCGCGCAGCCGACGGGCCCGTTCCAGGTCGAGCGTCGCCCGCTCGGCGGCCGCCTGGGCCGCCCCGGCGGCCGACTCCGCCTGGCGGAGCCGGGCGACGAGCGCCTCGTCGTCGAGCACGACGAGCACGTCACCGGCGCGGACGGCCTGGCCGGCGGAGACCCGGATCTCCTCGATGACGGCGAGGATCTTCGAGGCGATGGCCACCTCGTGCACCGGCTTGATGGTGCCGACGGCCGACTCGTACCGCGGGCGGCGGATGCGCCGCACCTCCACGGTCTCCGGGGGCGGGCCGTCCCCTCGCCCCCCGACGCCCGTCGGGGCCGGCGGAGCGCCGACCTTGGGGTGGAACATCCCCGACAGGCCGAGCAGCATCCCGCTCACCCCCGCCAAGGCGGCGATCGCCAGGAGCCAGGTGCCGGTGCGTCCGTTCCGGGGGGCGGCACGATCGGGGGATCGGGTGGCGTGTGACACGGTCGCTCACAGCCTCCCGCGCAGCATGCCGTGCCAGTAGAGGCGCGGCAGGAGTTGCGTCTTGAGGAGCCACATGCTGTAGCGCTCCTTCGACTGGTCGAAAGGGAAGGTCTCGCGCGGGGCGAGGTCGTAGTCGAACTCGGCGAGCACCATCCGCCCGTAGCCGGTGACGATCGGGCAGGAGGTGTATCCGTCGTACGAGGCCGTCGGCTCCTTCCCGGCGATCGCCGCCAGGAGGTTCGCCACGACCACCGGCGCCTGCTTGCGGATCGCCGCGCCGGTCTTCGAGGTGGGCAGGCCGGCGGCGTCTCCGAGGGCGAAGACGTCGGGGAAGCGGGGATGGCGGAGCGTGTGCTTGTCGACCTCGCACCAGCCCTGCGGGCCGGCCAGCGCGCTTTTCTTCACCACGTCCGGCGCGCTCATCGGCGGCGTGACGTGGATCATGTCGTAGCGGATCGTGGTCCGTTCCTTGGTG
>CAWUOA010000105.1:0-9652 GCA_963923225.1 uncultured Planctomycetaceae bacterium | reverse complement strand
TAGGCCTCGCGTCCCGGCGGACGCCGCATCAGCAGCGACAGTTGCCGGTAGGCGGCGGCCTGCTTGGAAAGATCGTCGTAGACGATGAGGGCGTGCTCGCCGTTGTACATGAAGTGCTCGGCCATCGCCGTGCCCGAGTAGGGCGCGATGTACTGCAGCGGGGCGGCGGTGCTGGCGCCGGAGACGATCACCGTCGTGTAATCCATCGCGCCGTACTTCCGCAGCACGTCGATGGCAACGGCGACGGAGGAGTCCTTCTGGCCGACGGCGACGTAGAAGCACTTCACGCCGCTGTTCTTCTGGTTGATGATCGCGTCGATGCCGATCGCGGTCTTGCCGGTCTTGCGGTCGCCGATGATCAGCTCGCGCTGGCCGCGGCCGATCGGGGTCATGGCGTCGACGGCCTTGATGCCGGTCTGGAGCGGCTCGCGCACCGGCGACCGCTCGGCCACGCCTGGGGCGAGCGTCTCCACCTGGCGGCGGTGCTCGGTGACCACCGGGCCCTTGCCGTCGAGCGGGTTGCCGAGGGGGTCGAGCACGCGGCCGACCACCGCCTCGCCCACCGGAACGCTGAGCAGCTTGCCGGTGCTCCGGACCTCGTCCCCCTCGGTGACCTTGAGGTAGTCGCCGAGGATGATCACGCCGACGGAGTTCTCCTCGAGGTTGAACGCCAGGCCGGTGATCCCGCCGGGGAACTCGACCATCTCGCCCGCCATCACGCCCTGGAGGCCCCAGACGCGCGCGATGCCGTCGCCGACCTCGAGGACGCGGCCGACCTCGCGGACGTCGATCTTCCTCTCGAAGCGGTCGATTTCCTCACGGAGTACGGAGGCGATCTCGTCGGTATTGAATTTCATGGATGCTCCTCTGCTTCAGGCGGTCACCGAGCCGGCGGAGGCTCGTGGCGACGGAATGGTCATAGACGGTGTCCTCGACGCGGACGACCAGTCCGCCGAGCACGTCGGGATCGACGGTGAACGTGGGGGAGAGCCGCGCCCCGAGGGCGGCGGCGACTTCGGCGACGACCCGCTCGCGATCGGCGGGATCGATCGGCACGGCGGTGATGAACTCGGCGCGCCGGAGTCCGTCGCGCTCGTCGGCCATCCGTCCGGCGGCCGCGACGACGTCGGCGAGGATGCCGAGCCGGTCGTGCCGGGCGAGGATGTGGAGGGTGTGGAGGGTGGTGGGGTGGACGCGGCCGGCGCAGATCTTGTCGACGAGCGCCTCCTTCTCCTCCACCGGCACGCGTGGCGAGCCGAGGACGCCGGCGGCGGCGGGAACCTTGGGAAGCACGTCGTGGGCCAGGCTCTGGAGTTCGCCCAGGACCTCGGCCCGGCAGCCGGCCTTCTCCGCCGAGTCGAGCAGCGCCTGGGCGTAGACCCTGGCGAGGCGCTGGACGCCGACGTCGGTGGCGGAGCGGTCGGGGCGGTCGGTGGAGGCGGAGCTCATCGTCTGGTGTCCCGGACGGGTCGTGGGCGGTGGGGAGGGGTCAGTTCACGCTCGGGCGGTGGGTGCCGAGACTGGCGACCGAATCCCGCACCAGACGGGCGTGGTCGTCCTTGCCGATCTTCTCGCGGAGGAACTTCCCCGCCACTTCGACGGCCAGGTCGCCCGCCTTCTCGGCGATGCTCGAGAGGGCCTCGTCGCGGGCCAGGCCGATTTCGTGGCGGGCGCGGGCCTGCTCCTCCTCGGCGGCCTTGCGGGCCTCCGCGACGATCGTCTGCTTGGTGGAGTCGGCGTCGCGACGGGCTTCCTCGAGCATCGACCGCACCTCTTCGGAGGCTTCGGCGAGGCGGCGCTCGTAGGTGGCGAGCATCTGCTTCGCCTCGAGGTTGGCCTTCTTCGTCTCGGCGATCTGGTGCTCGATCCCCTGCTCGCGCTTGTCGAGGCCCTCCATGATCGGCTTCCAGGCGAACTTGCCGAGAAGGCCGAGCAGGAGCCCGAACACCGCCAGCGACCAGATCGCCAGATCGGTGCGGAACTGGGCGGGGCTCTCGAAGTCCTTCACCGCCATGCCAGCGGGGGGGTTCGAGCCGATTTCGGCGTGGCCATGGTCGCCGTGATCGTCATGGCCATGGTCGGCGGCGGTATCGGCGGCGCGGGCCGACGCGGTCAGGCCGAGCGCCGGCGGTCCGGCGAGGGCGGCCAGGGCGACGAGGCACGCCGCGGCGATGCGGAGCGGATCGTGGGCCCGGCGGGGCGTGGCGGAAGGGGACGAGCGTGCGAGGCGAGGAACGATCACGACCATGACTCCTGCGACGAACCCTGCGATTGGGACACCGACTCCGCAGCGGACAACCATCGATCACCCGAGCGACCGTGAAACACGTTTCACGAACGACCGGTTCGGCGCGGAACAGGCGGCCATGCGGCCACCGAGGGACGGGCCCGGAAGCGGCGGGCAACGACCCCGCCGCTTCCGCAGGCTCCGTCCGTTCCGTCGCCCCGCCTCCAGGGGCGGGGCCGAGCCGTCTCCGCTCAGTTCTTCGACGAGCAGATGAACAGCGCGTAGAAGGTGAAACCTTCGATGAGCGCCGCGGCGATGATCATCGCCGTCTGGATGTTGCCCGACACCTCGGGCTGGCGAGCCATGCTCTCGTAGGCCACCGAGGCCAGCTTGCTGATGCCGTAGGCGGCGCCGATGACGACCAGGCCGACGCCGAACGCCGAGGTGAGGTCGATGAGGGCGCGGCCGCCGGTGGCCTCCTGGGCCGAGGCGAAGCTGCCGACGAACATCGTCAGGGCGACGGCGGCGACGACGGACAGCGTGCGGAACGAGAGAAGCGAGCGGATCACAGAAAACTCCTTGGCAACGAGGACCCGGGACAGGTCCCGGAACGGTGGAAAACGGAAACGGACTTTTACGGTGGTCCCCGGCGGGCGAGGCCGCCGGAGGACGGGGATCATGGTCACTCCGGGCCGATCCTGCAAATGGCCTCGGGAAAAGACTCGGCCAACGCCGGGATGCGACTCAGTGGTGGTGGACCGACGCCCCGATGAAGAGCGCCGAGAGGAAGGTGAAGATGTACGCCTGGAGGAACGCCACGAAGAGTTCGAGGACGCTGAACAGCGTGGCGCTGACGACGCTGATGCCGGTGACGGTGCCCCACATGCCGGCCGAGAGGCTCGCTGCCGCCGGGATCAGGGCCATGATCCCCAGGAGCACGAGGTGCCCGGCGACCATGTTGGCGAGCAGTCGCACCGCCAGGATCAGGTGCTTGATCGCCAGTCCCAACAGCTCGATGAGGAACAGACCACCCGAGATGATCAGCTTGAGCGGGAAAAGATACGAAGGCATGTCGATCGGCGGGACGAGATTCTTGAAATAGCCCGCCAGTCCCATCGACTGCACGCCGCCGACGAAGCCGCCGAGGAACGTCGCCACCGCCAGGGCCAGCGTGACGCCGAAAGAGGCCGTCGGCGACCCCGCCCAGGGCACCATGCCCAGCAGATTGCAGCCGAGGATGAAGAAGAACAGCGTCCACAGCAGCGGCACGAACTTGTCGCCGTCGTGGTGGACGTGGCCGTGCTCGTCGGCGTGGGCGTGCTTGTCGTCGATCGCGGGGCGGGCGATCTGGTCACGGACGAACACGAGCATCGATTCGAGCAGGTTCGCGAAGCGCCCCTTCGCCGGCGTCCCCGACGAGATCCGCTTCGCGAGCCACGAGAACGCCAGGAACATCAGCGCTCCGACGAGGAGCTCGAGGACCATGTACTTCGAGATGCAGAAGCCCGACCGCGGGGCGTAGAGGCTCTCGAGCGTGCCGAAGGGCTGCGGGATGATGATCTTCCCGGAAAGCGCCTCGTTGAACTCGCGGACGTCGTGAACCTCGGGATGGCCCTCGGTGAGGAAGCGGGGAACCTCGTCGAGCGACTTCCAGTCGCGCGGCCAGAGGGCCTTGGGAACCTCGAAGAAGTAGGCGTCCTTGAGGTGGTAGATCGGATTGTGGCTCATGCGCTCGAGTCCGGTCAGTCAGTCGGTGGGCGACAACGTGGGGCGGGGCCGCGCTTCCGCGGCGGCCTTCGGGGCCCCTTCGGCCCCCACATGATGTGCAGAAGAATGTCGGTGGCAAGGAGGGAGAGGTAAAAAGCGACCAAAAGGCCCCCCGCCCCGGCGTCCCGCATCCTGTCGGCTTCGAGCCAGCGCCCCGGGGGGGCCGAGAGCCATCCCAGGAGAGCCAAGGGGAGCAGCAGCCGCAGAACGATCGCGGCGAGGGAGCGAGAGACTGCCAGCGCGGGGTCCGCGGCGCCTAGTCTGCCGACGAACCAGCCACCCAGGCTCGCGACGGAGCAGACCGCGGCGACCAGGGCCAGGGCCCGGGCCCGATCCTCGCGCGACGGGACGGAGCCGGCTCCCTCGGGGGGGCCGACCCAGGTCGTCCAGGCGACGAGGAGGCCCAGGGAAAGCACTCCGAGAAGGGCTCCCGCACCGAGCAGCGTGCGACGGGCGGACTCGGTCCGGGCCACCGCGGGAGTGGCGCCGGCCGGTCGGTGGCCGGGCCCGGTCATCGGCGGGGTCTCCGGTCGGGCAGGCCGGTTCGGTCGGCTCGTCCCCGGCGGACCGCCGGGGTCGACTTCGCCAGGGTGACGATCCAGGCCAGCGCCGAGACGAACCCCAGCACGAGACCGACGGGGGCCAGGAACCGGGTGCCCAATCGAGCGTCGAGCCAGGAGCCGGCGACGGCCGGCAGGGCCATTCCCAGCCCCACGCCGGTGATCCGCGAGACCCAGGTGAAGGCCTCCCCCACGGGCGAGACCGGATCGGGCGGGGACGATTCGTCGCGGTCGGAGGCGGGCATGGGGGAGGCCGGGACTGCCGGAGTGAGGACCGGGATCGTCCGGTCGTGTCGCGGCAGAGTATGACTATCCGGCGCCCGGGTCGCCACCGGGCGCCGGACAGTCACCGGAGAGCCGACATGGCGCCCCGCAAACACCGTCGCCGCCGTCGGCACCGCCGGCCCGATCTGGGGCTCGTCACCCCCGCCTCGGCGCCCGAAGGGGCCCAGCCTGCCACGCTGCGGATCCTCGGCTGCGACGTCTCGTCGAGCGAGGCGTCGGTGGTGGCCCGGCCGGAGGAGCTCGCCGCCGCCCGGGAGACCTGGCCGGTGCTGTGGGTCGACGTCGAGGGGCTCGACGACCCGGCGACGGCGCGGCTCATCGGCGACGTCTTCGGAATCGGCGAGCTCGCCCTCGAGGACGCCGTCACGCCCGACGAGCGGCCGAAGGTGGAGCTCTTCGGCCACCAGGTGCTGATCGCGGCCCGCGCGGTGCGCTTCGAGGCGCACCACGTCGTCACCGACCCGGTCTGCATCTTCCTGGGCGACCGCTACGTCGTCACCTTCCGCGACAGGAACGCCCCCGATCCCTTCGCGATCGTCCGCCAGCGCATCGCCCACGGCCGCACGCGGATCGGCCAGGAAGGGGCCGACGCCCTGTGCGCCCTGCTGATGGACGTCCTCGTCGACGGCTATTTCCCCGTCCTGGAGCAGTTCGGCGACCGGCTCGAGGATCTCGAGGAGGAGGCCCTCGACCGTCCCACCCGCCACGCCCTGGCCGGCATCCACGACGTCCGCAACGACCTGATGACGCTCCGTCGTGCCCTGTGGCCCACGCGCGACCTGCTCCACGCCCTCGGCCGCGAGCCGACGCCCTTCGTGGGGGACCACGCGCGGGCCCACTTCCGCGACTGCTACGACCACACGATGGAACTGCTCGACCTCATGGAGGCCTACCGCGAGATCGGCAGCGACCTCCGCGACATCTACCTGGCGAGCATCAACAACCGCATGAACGACGTGATGAAGCTCCTCACCGTCATCGCCACGCTCTTCATGCCGCTGACCTTCATCACCGGCTTCTACGGGATGAACTTCGACACCGCGTCCCCCTGGAACATGCCCCTGCTCCGCTTCCGCTACGGGGCCCTGGTGGCGATCGGGATGATGCTCGCCACCACCGGCGGCCTGCTGTGGTTCTTCTGGAAGCGCGGCTGGCTCAGACGCTGGCACTGAGCGTCCTGATGCCTTCGTGCCCTCCGCGGTCAACTCGCTCTCCGGCGAGGGGGCGGCCGCCCTGCGGAAACCGGACGCTCGCTGCGGCCATCCATGGCCTCCGCTCGCTCGACGCCGCCTGCACTTCGCCATCCTGGCTCCGCTGGTCGGCGGCGCCGGCTTCCGCAGGGCGGCCGACCCCTCGCCCCGATGCGACAGGTCGGGGGCGTCATTCCCGGCCGAGCAGGAAGAACGTCGTCTGCGTCCCCTTCCCCTTCACCTTGATCTCGCCCCGTTCGGCGAAGCGGAACTTTCCCTGGAGGATGTCGCGCGTGGCCTGGGAGACGTGGACGCGCGACGGCTCGCCGTGCGACTCCATCCGGCTGGCCATGTTCACCGTGTCACCCCACAGGTCGTAGATGAACTTGTGCCGGCCGATGACGCCCGCGACGACGGGCCCGGAGTGGATCCCGATCCGTACCTGCATCGACAGCCCGCGCATCTGCATCACGCCGCGGAAACCCTCGAGCATCCCCAGGGCCATCGCCGCCATCGCCTCGGCGTGGTCGTCGCGCGGCACGGGGAGGCCGGAGACGGCCATGTAGGCGTCGCCGATCGTCTTGATCTTCTCCACGCCGTGTGCCGCGGCGAGGTGGTCGAAGGTGGAGAAGATCTCGTCGAGCATGCCGACGAGGTGCCGCGGGTCGACGTGCTGGGAGAACTCGGTGAATCCGCACAGATCGGCGAAGAGCACCGACGCCGAGGGGAAGCTGTCGGCGATCGTCCCCTGGCCGTCCTTGAGACGGTCGACGATCTTCGCCGGGAGGATGTTGAGGAGGAGCCGCTCCGACTTCGCCTGCTCGCGTTTCAGGTCGGCGAGCGACTGCTCGAGGGCCACGAACGCGGCGTCGCGCTCGAGGAGCCGCTGGAAGGCGTCGGAATGGACTCGGATCCGCGCCACCAGCTCGATGCGGTCGGGGAGCTTGACGAGGTAGTCGTTGGCGCCGGCCTCGAAGAGCTGCGCCTTGACCACCGCCTCCTCCTGGGCCGAAAGGACGATGATCGGCACCTGCTTCGTGCCGTCGAGCGAGCGGAAGCGGCGGACCATGTCGAGGCCGTCGACACCCGGCATGACGAGATCCTGGAGGATCACCGTCGGCTGGAAGCTCGCGGCGACCCCCTCGGCCTCCTCCGGCTTCTGGCAGAAGCGGAAGTCGATGTCGTCCTCGGCGGCGAGCATCTTCTGCACCGCCGAGCCGATGAGCTTCTGGTCGTCGATGAGGAGGACGCGGTGGCGGCTGGAGATCGCCGGCAGCGAGTAGCCGCGGAGCGACGGCGCCGGGCCCGCGGCGGGGAGCGCGTCGGCCGGCACGGACCCAGCCTCCGGGACGGCCGGGTCGAGGGGGGCGAGCGGATCGACGGGGGGCTGTGCCATGGCTGATCGCGGGGGCCCGCGACCAAACCGGCCCGGCGCCACACCGCCGGAAGCCCCTCGGCGCGTGAGAGAGAAAGCTGGGGAACTAGGATTCGAACCTAGACTAACTGGTCCAGAGCCAGTCGTGCTACCGTTACACCATTCCCCAATCCTGGGCGGGGGAGCCCTGCTCGGGCCGCCGACCCTCCTCGAACGGCCGCTCGACGAGGCCGGTCGAAGGAAAGGAAAAGCGTACCGACGGAAGCTGGCGTTGGCAATTCCGATCCCGGCGAGCCGACGCGCCGATCGGGATCATCCGGGGGCCGGCCCGGTCATTTTTGCCCGCGGTCCGGTGGCGAACGGCCGGCCGCACGACCGTGCCCTTGGAGGGTGACCGATGGAGACCTGCTGGCTCGAGTTCCTCTCCGGGAGCCGCCGGGGGGAGTCGATTCCCCTGGTGAAGGACAGGGTCCTGCTCGGTCGTCATCCCTCCAGCGACGTGGCGCTGGCCGACATCTCCGTGAGCCGTCACCATGCGGTACTCCTCCGCGAGGGTGACGGCTTCGCCATCGAGGACCTCCGCAGCCGCAACGGCACGCTCGTCAACGGCCGGCGCCTCTCCGGCAAGCGGACGCTCGAAGGGGGCGACGAAATCCTCCTCGGCGGGGAACGCCTCGCCTTCCGCACGACGCGCCCCGATGCCCCCCCTGCCGCCGAACCGCCTCCCGCGGCGCCGGTCGTCGGCGACGGGCAGGGATGGATCCCCGACGGCGACTCGAGCGTGCAGATCGTGTCGCAGCTCGACCTTCCGGAGGTGTCGGGCGAAGGCCGCTCGGCGGCGAGCGCCGAGGACCAGCTCCGTGTCCTCGTCGGCCTGGAACGCGCGATCGGCGCCTCGCTCTCCCTCGAGGAGGTGCTCCCCCGGCTCCTCGACGGGCTGTTCGTCGCCTTTCCGCGAGCCGAGCGCGGGTTCGTGTTCCTCGTCGAGCCGGAGACCGGCCGGCTCCTGCTACGGGCGACGAAGTTCCGCGGCCGTACGGAGCGGGGGACGCCGCTCCTCTCGCGCTCGGTGCTCGATCGCGTCGTCGAGTCGCGACGCGCCATCCTCTCGAGCGACCTCCTCCACGACGAACGCTTTCCCGGGACCAGCGAGAGCATCGCCCTGGGCTGGATCCGCTCGGTGATGTGCGTGCCGATCTGTCGCGACGACGGGGCCGTGGTGGGGGTGGTGCAGCTCGATTCGGCCTTCGGCGGCGGCGTCTTCCGCGAGCGCGACCTGGGGCTCCTGGCGGGGGCCGCCGGGGCCGCCGCCCAGGCGGTGGTCCAGGCGCTGGCCCATGACGAACGCGTCCGGCAGGAGAAGCTCGACCGCGATCTGGAGATCGCCGGCGACGTGCAGCGGGCGCTGCTCCCCTCGAGCCCCCCCGAGATCGACGGCTACGAGGTATTCGATTTCTACGAACCGGCCCGCCACGTCGGCGGCGACTACTTCGCCTACGTCCCCCTTCCCGACGGCAGGATCGCCGTGGTGCTGGCGGACGTCTCGGGCAAGGGGGTGGCGGCGGCGCTGGTGATGGCGGTGCTCTCCGGCGACGTGAAGTACTGCCTCGCCTCGGAGCCCGATCCGGTGGCCGCGGTGTCGCGCATCAACGACGCCTTCTGCCGCAGCGGGTGGGACGAGCGTTTCGCCACGTTCGTGACGGCCATCCTCGATCCGCGGGCACACCGGGCGACGTTGGTCAGCGCCGGCCACCTGCCGGTCTACCTCCGCGAGCCGGACGGGGCCGTCCGGGCCCTCGGCCCCGAACAGGGGGGACTGCCGCTGGGGATGGCGCCCGACTGGCCCTACCGGGCGACCGAGATCGGGATCGCCCCCGGGGGGACGCTCGTGTTCTTCACCGACGGCATCAGCGAGGCGATGGACGTTTCCGAGGGGCTCTTCGGACTGTCGCGCGTGGAGGCGGCGGTGGCCGCCGGAGGGGGCCCGGAGCAGATCGGAAGACGGATCCTCGCCGACGTCGAACGCCACACCGCCGGCCAGGCTCGAAGTGACGACATGTGCCTGGTCTGTCTGGGGCGCCTCGAGGAGGGGGCCCAGCCGCGCTCGGGCCGCTCCATCCGCCGCTCCGCGCCACGCGCCCGCGGCCGGTCGGCGACGCCGCGCCGGCCGGCGAAGTGATCCGAGCCCGTTCAGCGTTTCGGGCGCGGGATCCTGCCCGAGGAGCCACCCCCTCCGCCCCCCTGCCCG
>CAWUOA010000104.1:0-9667 GCA_963923225.1 uncultured Planctomycetaceae bacterium | reverse complement strand
GGGCGGGAACGTACCGGGGAGAAATCCGACACGGCAAGCAACCCGACCATTTAGTGGTCGGACGCCGGCGGCGGAGCCCAGATGCGGTGCTAGCACGGCCGTTGCTAGCGTTTCGCGGCCCCTCCGACCCGGACGCATGCGCCCCGTGGGGCGGCCGGCGGCGTCAGGCCGCGATCCACACCGCCCCCGGGAAGCTCCGCAGCCAGGTGAGTTGCCGCTTGGCGAGTTGCCGCGTGCGGGATTGCGTGCGGCGGATCGCCTCGGCCAGCGGGATCCGGCCGTGGAGAAAATCGACCGCCTCGCCGTATCCGGCGGCCTGCGCCGCGGTCGGGCCGATGCCCCCCGGGGACTCGAGCGCCGCGCGCGTCTCCTCCACGATCCCCGCCGCGAACATCGCCTCCACGCGCCGGTCGATGCGGTCCCGGAGGAGTCCGCGTGGGAGGTCCACGACCATCATCTGCCGGGCGAAGACGGGGTGGGGATCGGGGGCGAAGGTCGACGAGAGGGGAGTGCCCGTCCCCTCCGCCACTTCGAGCGCCCGGACGATCCGCTTCAGGTCGTTGACGTGGATCCGCCGCGCCGCGGCCGGGTCGATGACCGCCAGACGGGCATGGAGCGGGCCCGGGCCGCGCGCGAGGGCCTCCGCCCGGAGTCGTTCGCGGATCTCCGGCGCCGGCCCCGGCAGCGGTGCCAGGCCGTCGCGCAGGGCGCGGAGGTAGAGGGGGGTGCCGCCGACGAAGAGGATCCGCCGGCCACGGCCGCGGATCGCGGCGAGAGCCCCGGCCACCCCGTCGAGCCACAGGGCGACGTTGTAGGATTCCGACGGCTCGGCGACGTCGACGAGGTGGTGCGGCACCCGGGCCCGCTCCTTGGCCCCCGGCTTGGCGGTACCGATGTCGAGCCGACGGTAGACCGCCATCGAGTCCACGCTGACGATCTCCGCCCCCAGTCGCTCCGCCATCCGCACCCCCAGGGCCGTCTTTCCGGCGGCGGTGGGGCCGGCCAGGAACCAGCAGTCGTCCCCCAGCGAGGGCCGGACGGGGCCCGTCGGGGCGTGTGGTAGAGTTGCCGGCGGCGTCGGCCCCGCGGGGCCCGCCGGTGTGCCCGGCCGGGATTCGCCCGGTCGGGACTCGCCAGATCCGGACACGCCGGGACAGGATTCGTCGGGAGCCATCGGATGCGCGGTGCGGGAGAGACGCTAGTCGAGCTCGAACGGGTGATCCTAGCCCGTCGCGGGGATCCGATCGACCGGTCCTACACGGCCAAGCTCCTCCATGCCGGCGCCAACAAGGTCGGCAGCAAGGTGGTGGAGGAGGCGGGGGAGATGGCGATGGCGGGCGTGTCCGAGGACGACGGCCGCGTGGTGGCCGAGTGCGCCGATCTCCTCTACCACGCCGTGGTCCTCCTCGCCTGCCGCGGGCTGGCCCTCGCCGACGTGGCCGCGGAGCTCGAGCGGCGCTTCGGCATCTCCGGCCTCGACGAGAAGGCCGCCCGGGGTGGCCGGACCGCGGCGGGAGGTGCCTCGTGAGCGAACCGCAGCGGTTGCTCCGCCTCGGCCTCCCCAGCAAGGGACGCCTCGCCGACATCTCCGCCCAGCTCCTCGCCGAGGCGGGCCTCAACTTCCGCCGCAACGAGCGGAGCCTCTTCGCCCGCTGTCGCGACATGCCGGTGGAGGTGGTGTTCCTCCGCACCGACGACATTCCCGTCCTCGTCGCCGAGGGGGCGATCGACCTCGGCGTCACCGGCGCCGACCTGGTCGCCGAGAGTGGCGTCGATCTCGTCCACCGCCTCGACCTCGGCATCGGCTCCTGCCGGCTCGCCCTGTGCGTGGCGGAGGATTCGCCGATCGCGGAGCCGGCCCGGCTCGACGGCGCACGTGTCGCCACGAGCTTTCCCAACATCACCCGCGACTGGCTCGCCGGGCACGGCGCCAAGGTGCACTTCGTCCCGCTCTCCGGGAGCGTCGAGGTCACGATCCAGCTCGGCGTCGCCGACGCGATCGTCGATCTCGTCGAGACCGGCAGTACGCTGGCGGCGAACCGGCTCCGCGTCCTCGCCGAGATCGGCCGTTACGAGACGGTCCTGGTGCAGAACCGCTCCTTCCGCGACGCGGCGCTCGCCGACCGGATCGTGCGCCGTCTCGAGGGGATCGTCATCGCCCGCACCTGGTCGCTGTTGGAGTACAACATCCCGCGGTCGCACCTGGCCGAGGCGGAACGGGTGACTCCGGGCTTCAATTCGCCCACCGTCAGCGCGCTCGAGGACCCGGGGTGGTGCGCCGTGCGGGCGATGGTGCGGCGCGGCGACATCCATTCGATCATGGAGCGCCTCGAGGAGATCGGCGCCTCGGCGGTCATCGAGACCCGGATCGCCAACTGCCGGCTCTGAGAGCCGCGCCCGTGCACCGGGCTGCCGTCCGTCAGGCGAGGCGCCCGTGGAGGACGCGGCCGCGGCGGACGACCGCGCGGACCGCCGTCTCCGGCCGGAGGATCGCCTCGTGCGGATCGCCGCTCCTCCCCCGGAGGTCGAGGACGACCAGGTCGGCGGGCCTCCCCGTGGCGATCCTCCCCGCCACGCGCTCCAGGCCCAGGGCCCAGGCGGCGTCGACGGTCATCATCGAGAGGGCCTCCTCCGCCGACACGACGCCCGCTCCCGCGAGCTCCGCCGCCTCGGCCCGCACCGAGAGATCGGGGTTCGACACCCGGCCGTCGGTGCCCAGCGCCACGCGCACGCCGGCGTCGAGGAAACGCCGCACCGGCGGGAGCGTCGCCGAGAGATGGCGCGTGGTGCGCGGACAGACGATCGCCGCCACCCGACGACGGTGCCGTGCGAGCCGTTCGAGCGCCCCGGAGTCGGGCTCCTCGCCGAGGAAGGTGCCATGGACGAGGCTCGCCCGCGGCAGCCGTGCGAGCCGGCGGATCCATTCCGACGGCGGCAGCACCGGCGGCCGTCGGCCGGCCGGCCAGGCGCCGAGCCTCGCGAAGAGCTCGGCGAACGGCCCGCCGCCCCGGCAGGCGAACTCGAGCTCCTCGCGGCTCTCCGCCAGGTGCATCGTCGCCGGGATGCGACGCCTGGCCGCCTCGTGGATCAGCGCCCGGCCGAGCGGGCCGGAGACGGTGCAGGAGGCGTGGGGGGAGAGGCCGGCGGAATCGCCGAGCCGGTCGAGATCGCGGCACACCCGCCCCGGCGGCAGTGGCCCGGCCGACGCGAGGCCGAGCGCCTCGCGGAACACGCGGAGCCGCTGGGCGCTCTGCGGATAGCCCCCCTCAGGCACCTCCGTGGCGATGTCGCCGAGGGTGGTGACACCATGGCAAAGGCTCTCGGCGAGGCCCACGCGGAGCGCCGCGTCGAGCCGGGCGACGCCTGCCTGCCCCGTGGGACGGGCACGCCTCGCCGCCACGACGCGGCCGATCCAGCCGGGGAGGCCGCCGGAGGCGTCGAGGGGCGCGGGCGTATCGGAAAACTCGAGGTGGGTGTGGGCGTTGACCAGGCCCGGAAGGATCGCGGCATCGCCCAGATCGACGGCGCCTGCGGGCGGCGAGCGGCGGCCGAGCGCCACGATTCGTCCGCCGGAGATCGCCACCCAGCCGCCGGGGATCGGCGCCGCGGCGACCGGGAGCACCCACCGGGCCCGCAGGACGAGCGCGGCCCTCACGGCCGGTCCGGGGCGGCGACGAGCGAGGGCTGCACGAGTGCCGCGCCCGAGCAGGAGGTGCCGCAACCGGCCGACTGCGGAAGGGGGGCGAGCTCCGGCTCGTCCTCGTAGAGTTCGTAGAAGACGTTGCGGCGGCGCGGGATCCAGCCGAGCTCGGAGATCGCGGAGCGCATCTCGGCGAGCGTGAGATGGTGGACGGTGCCGGCGGCGCTGACGACGTTCTCCTCGAGCATCAGGCTCCCCATGTCGTTGGCGCCGAAGAGGAGCGCGAGCTGCCCGATCTCCTTCCCCTGCGTCACCCAGCTCGACTGGATGTTGGGGACGTTGTCGAGGAACAGCCGGGCCACCGCCTGGGTGCGGAGGTAGTCGAAGGGGCCGGCCGCCGGCAGATGGGCGAGCGCGGTGTTCTCCGGCTGGCACGACCAGCAGATGAAGGCGGTGAAGCCGCCGGTCTCGTCCTGCAGGTCGCGGATCCGCTCCAGATGCTCGACCCGGTCGGCGAGCGTCTCGACGTGGCCGAACATCATCGTCGCCGAGCTCTTGCCGCCGAGGGCGTGCCATTCGCGGTGGACGTCGAGCCAGCCGTCGGTGAGGACCTTGCCGCGGGTGATCTCCTTCCGCACCCGGTCGACGAGGATCTCGCCTCCGCCGCCGGGCAGCGAGCCGAGGCCGGCCCGCGCGAGTCTCTCGAGGACCGTTCGCAGCGGGAGCTTGGCGATCTTCGTGAAGTGGTGGATCTCGGGCGGCGAGAAGCCGTGGACGTTGACCGCGGGGAACCGCTCCTTGATCCCCCGGAGGAGTTCCTCGTACCACTCGAGCGGCAGCGTCGGGTGGAGCCCGCCCTGGAGGAGGATCTGGTCGCCCCCCACCGACACCATCTCCTCGATCTTCCCGAGCAGCACCTCGCGGTCGAGGACGTAGCCCTCCTCGTGCTTCGGCGGCCGGTAGAAGGCGCAGAAGTCGCACACCGCCGTGCAGACGTTCGAGTAGTTGATGTTCCGGTCGATGTTGTAGGTGCGGTACGGCTCGGGGTGGAGCCGATCGGTGACGGCGTTGGCGGCCCGTCCGATGGCGGGGAGGTTCGCCGACTCGAGGAGCACCAGGGCGTCGTCGGCGCCGATGCGGCGGCCGTCGACGGCGTCGGCGAGGATGGTGTCGAGGGATCGCGTCATGGTTGGGATCGAACGGGGGACGGGCGGTGCGGGGAAATGGGCCGGGATCCGCCGGAACGCTTCATTGTGCCACGTCCCCGCCACGGAGGGCGAGGGCTGCCGCGAGGTCGATGCCGCGGGGGGCCAGCGACAAGCTGGAGGCGCGGTCGTGGAACAGCGCCAGCGCCGCCCGCTCGCGGGGCCCGAGGTCGTAATGGAGGTTGTCGCGAAGGTAGGAGAGGCACTGCGGCACGGTGAGGCCGTGAGGCGTCGCCTCGACGGCGGCGATCGAGGCGAGGTTCGCGCGGCCGGAGTCGCGGGCGGCGGCGAGGACCGGCTCGACGCGGCGGAGGGTCTCCCGCGGCACGTCGCGCCGGGCCGCCCAGACCGCGAACACGAACGGCAGGCCGGTCCAGCGGCACCACTCGTCGCCGAGGTCCCACACCACCTGGAACGCGCCGCGCGGCGGGGAGAGGGCTCGGTCGCCGATGAGCAGCACGGCGTCGGCCGAGGTGTCGGCCGCGTCGGCGCCGATCGGCAGCAGCTCGATCCGCGGCGCGATGCCGCAGCGCTCCGCCAGGAGGATTCGCGCCAGCGCCACGCTCGTCCGCGATCCCTCGTCGACGGCGAGTGAGTCGACGCGGTCGGGGCGGGTGCGGAAGCAGAGCTTCACGCTCATCACCGGTCCGCGGCAGCCGATGCAGGCGTCGGACACGAGCGTGTAGCCGTCCCCCCGGAAGAACTCGATCGACGGGACGAGGGCCACGTCGAGGTCGCCGGCGGCGAGCCGGTCGGCCAGGCGGCTGGGGAGATCGTACTCCAGGCCGATCCCGGGTCTGGCCAGGCCGTGGACGAGGGGCCGGGTGTTGAGGTACTGCACCGCCCCGACGCGAACGGCCGGAGGGGCCGCGGGGGAGGGCATGGGCCGGCGCGGCTCGGCCGGGGCGTCCGGCAGGGGGCGGTTCAGGGGCAGGTAGGTATCGACCATGATGGCGTTCCCAGGATACCCGTTCGGGGCCGAGGTGGAGGAGCGGGAGGAAACCGCCCCGGGCCCGGCCTGTCCAGAGGAGAACCGCAGCCGCGGCCGGAAAATAACCGCGGAAAACCGGCCGTCTCACGGTTCCAGGCGGCGGAAGGCGCGGAGCCCCGAGACCATCGGCACCGCGGTGGCGATGGCCCCCAGAACGAGGGCGGCCGCCGTGCCCGCGACGACGGCGGTGTCGACCGTCTCCCAGCCGCGAAGGGCCCCCGACCGGTCGTCGGCGGCGAGGCGGAAATGGACCGGCACCGCGACGGCCAGGACGCTCGCGATGATGAACAGCGAGCTCGAGACGAGGCACAGCGTTCCGCCGAATCCGGCGGCGATCTTCGCGGCCGATGGCTCGCGGAGGTCGGGGAGGCAGGCACCCAGCCCGACGGCGATCCCGCACAGCCCGGCGCACAGCGCCACGCAGCCGGCCTCGTGGAGGGCGACGATCCAGGGGGCCACGCCCAGCATGGCGTCGCTGATGGCCACGAGCACGCAGCAGGGGACGATGCCGCCGACGAAGGCGAAGACGAACTTCGACCACACGATCCGGTCGCGGCCGATGGGCAAGAGCCCGAGAATCCAGAACCGGCGCCCCTCGAGGCTGATGCCGGGGAAGACGAACCGCGTGGTGAAGGTGGAGAAGATCAGGCCGACGACGGCGAGGTTCAAGAATCCGATCATCGCGGCGTAAGCGTGTTGGTACTCGAAGATGCGGATGTTGCGGAAGTACAGGGCCAAGAGCGCGAAGAACACGAGGAACTGCGCCCACTGCGACGCGTCGCGGCGGAAGATCCGCAGGTCCTTGACGATCAGGAGCCGCAGCGGGCGGCCGGCGCGGGTGCCAGCGGCGGCGACGAGCTCGTCGACCAGCGCCGTCCGGCGGCGCTTCCGCCGTGTCGGGGCCTCCGCCACGAGCCGGCCGAAACCGGGCCGGTAGAGCCGGTCGGCGACCACGCGGGCCAGGAGCCCGAGGGCGGCCGCCCAGGAGAGGAGGAGGACGAGGAACAGGACCGCCTCGACGAGCGGCCCGTTCGTGGCCCCGTCGCGCGGCCGGGCCGCCGCGTCGAGGATCGCGCTCGACAGCCACCAGCTCGGCAGGAGCCGTTGCTCGGTGACCGACAGGCTCGCGAGCACCTGCTCGAACCAGGCGGGCGAGAGCGTCTCGGCCCGCGGCGCCGCAAGCGCCCTCCAGCCGAGCCAGCCGATGCCGGCCACCGACGCGGTCGCGGCGATGGCGAAGGCGTGCAGGCGCAGCCGCGGCACCGCGGCCACGAGCACCATGCAGAGGATCCCGCCGAGGGTCGCGGGGATGGCGACGAACGACACCATCAGCGGGAGGAGGAGAAGGTAGTAGGTCCAAGGGGCCTGCCGGACCATTCCGTAGGCGACGAGCATGGGGCTGCCGAGGAGCACGAAGCCCCAACCCGAGAACCACAGCGCCTCGCGGAACTTCCCCTCGAGGATCGCCGCCGAACGCACCGGGAGCGTGAGGAGGAGGCGGGCCTCGGGGGAGCAGTAGAGGCCGGCGTAGAGGAGGACGCCGGTCGAGAGGACGAACATCACCGAGAGCGACGAGAAGAAAGCGTTGAACAGGAGGGGCACCACCTCGGCGTGGAGCGAGTCGACGAAGGAGAACGCCTCGTGGAACAGCACCCACAGGCTCGCCCAGAACAGGCCGCTGAGCGCGGCGACCAGCCCCACGCGCAGCCGGGCGGTGGAGAGCATCGACAGGAGCGTGGCCCGGGCGATGCGGTAGTGCATGCGGCGGAGGACCCGCGACTCCTCCGCGGGGCCGAGGAGCCGGCAGGCGTCGGGGCGGGGTGTCATGGTGGCGGGTGGTCGGAGGCGCCGGTGAGGCGGAGATAGAGATCCTCGAGGCCCGCCGGGCCGCCGTCGGCCCCGGCCACGTTCGATCGCTCGCGCAGCTCGGCCACCGTGCCGAGGAACGCGAGTCTGCCGCGGACCATGATCCCGACCCGGTCGGCCATCTCCTCGGCGAGGGCCAGCGTGTGGGTCGACATGAAGACCGTCATCCCCTCCCGGGCGCGCCGGCGGAGGAGGTCCTTGACCACGCGGACGCTCCGCGGGTCGAGCCCCACCATCGGCTCGTCGAGGACGAGGACCAGCGGATCGTGGAGCAGCGCCGCGGCGAACACCAGCCTTTGCCGCATGCCGAGGGAGTAGCTCTCGGCGAGGTCGTCGACGAAGCCCGCCAGCTCGAAGGTCTCGATCTCGGTGGCGATCCGGCGCTCGGCGACGTCCCGGGGCATGCCGAAGAGGTCGGCGATGAATCGGAGGAACTCGTATCCGGTGAGCTTGTCGTAGAGCACGGCCTCGTCGGGAACGTAGCCGAGACGGAGGTGGGCGGCGCGCGTGTCGGTGACGAGGTCGTGCCCCGCCACGCGGACCCGGCCCGCCGACGGCTGCAGGAGGCCCGTCAGGAGCTTGATCGTCGTCGTCTTCCCCGCGCCGTTGGGGCCGAGGAGCGCGAACAGCTCGCCGCGCGGCACGTCGAGATCGAGTCCGTCGACCGCCACCTTCGCGCCGTAAGCCCGCGTCACCCCGGCGAACTCGATCATCGGTCCCCTCCCGCCGCATCGTCCGGAGAGGCGGCGTCGATGGTGCCGGCGAGGCGCTCCGCGTCGGCGTCGCTCCTCCTGCGGAACTCGATCCGCCTTCCCAGCAGCGCCGCCTCCTGGCGGAGGACGCGGCCGGTGCCCCGCTCGACCCACGCGCGCAATCGCGGCTGGCGGAAACCGGCGGGGTCGTCGCGGTATTCGACGACGTCGGCCGTGACGAGCCGATCGTCGACGAGCACCGACTCGCTCGTCACCACCTCCGCGTGGAGGATCTCGAGCGGCGCGTGCGCCGGCCGGAATGGCCCGTACAACGGCACGGTCCAGGTGCGGCCGGGGTACAGCCCGGGAAGCGTGGCCGCGGGGGAGAACTCGTCGCCGAGGAGGAGGGCGTCGGGGAGGAGTCGCTTCGATTCGTGACGCATGTCTCCGGCCCGGATGCGGATCGTGACCTCGCCGCCGTCGACCGAGCCGTCGAGGTCGATGCGGCCCCCTCCGGCGAGGTCGACGGCGGAGTCGAACGACGCGAGCCGGCCGCGCGCGTCGATTTCCATCCGGCCGCGGATCTCGCAGCCTTCGAGCGGCTCCTCGGGGGTGGCTCCGGGAAGGAGGAGCTTCGTCCAACCGGGGAGGACTCCCGCCAGCGGCAGCCGGTCGAGATGGAGGAGGCTCTCCACCTGCATGGCGCCGTCGTCGTGGCGCCGGGCCCGGCTGATCGACCACCCCACCGGCTCGCCGTCGAGGAGCACCTGCCAGGCGACCGGCAGGAGTCGGCCGAGGGTGGCGTGGCTGGCCTGATGTCCGGGCGGGGCGCCGGGGTTCCAGGTGGGGAGGACCTTGGTCGCCAGGAGCCAAGTCGTCGAGACGGCCCAGACGAGAACGACGGCGGTCGGGTACCAGGCACGCATGTCGATCGCCGCCCCGGCGAGGCTCACGCTGGATTTGCCGGGAATGGTAGTCGATTCCCCCGTCGGCGTCGCCGCGGACGCGTCTCCGGGCCGGGCTTCGGCGTTGGTCGCTCGCGCCGGCATCGCTACAATCTGGATCGGGGGTGAGGGATCGCGGGTGAGGGAAAGCCCGGCACGACCGACCGCCGCAGGTGCGGAAGAGAGGTGCACTTGATCAATCCCGTCCATTTCTTCCAGGCCTGTCCGGTGTGCGGCCGTGCACTGCGGATCCGCGTCGGACTCCTCGGTCGCCGGGTCTACTGCTGCCACTGTAACGGCAGCTTCACCGCCTCCGACCCGAGCCTCGC
>CAWUOA010000103.1:0-9683 GCA_963923225.1 uncultured Planctomycetaceae bacterium | reverse complement strand
CCGTTGGTGAAGATCTGGAAGTAGCAGTCGCCGTGGCGCTCGAGGATCTCGAAGAGCCCCGGATGGAGGAACGGCTCGCCGCCGAGCAGGCCGAAGAAGGAGTTCCCGTGGGCCTTGGCGTCGCCGATGATGCGGTCGAGTTCCTCCGTGGAGAGCATCGCCCGCGGCGCCTGGACGTCGACCCAGCATCCCTGGCAGCGGAGGTTGCAGGAATTGATGATCGAGAGGTGGAGGAAGGGGGGGAAGACGATCCCGCGCCGCTTCCGTGCCTTGAAACGCTCGACCGAGAGCATCCCCTTGAGGCCGAAGTTCCACCCCGCCTTCCACAGGCACTTCGGCGAGACGGTCGACACGATGCGGGCTGCGAGTGCGGGGACCATGGGCGTGGATGCCATCCTCAGGACGGGGCGGGGATGCGGTGCGTGGGCACCGGACGGCCGGGGCGGAATCGCTCGCAGTGAACGACGCGCGGCGCGAGCGGGCCACAGGACGCGGCGAGCGCCTCGCCCAGCGCCTTCTCGAGGAGGGCGGGGTCGGCCTCGGCGCGGAGATTGAGGAGCAGGCGACCGGCGTCGATCGGCTCGGCGAGGCGGTGCGAGAGCTCGGGGGCCGCCGCGGACCGGACGAGGTTCGCCGCGGCCAGGTCGAGGTCGTCCCCCTCGAGCGAGAGCGTCGCCTTGAGGTGCGCGATCTCGAGGCCCTGCCCGGCGAGCGCCGTCCGGACCGCCTCGAGGAGCCGCACGAGAGCCGCGTTGCCGTCCCATTCCTCCCCGCCCGGCGCGCCCAGCCGGACCTCGGCGTTGAGCCAGCCGAGGAGGGCCTCGCCGTCGGCGTACCGGTCGTAGTCGAGGTCGCCGATCGGCCGCGGCCGCGAGGCGCCCGTCGAGAGCGTCTCGAACCAGGCGTCGAGCCCGGTGCCATCGCGGGCCGACACCTCCAGGATCCGCGCCGCAGGACAGGCCGCTTCCAGGCCCGCCACGAGCGCCACGCGGCGTTCGGCGTCGAGGAGGTCGCACTTGTTGACGACGACGATCTCCGCCTCCTCGAGTTGCTTGCGGTAGATGTAGGAGACGTTCGCGGAGAACCGGCCACCCGTCGCGCCCGGCAGGCCGAGGACCCGCATCGCCCGCAGCGGATCGACCACCACGCTCACCGGCGCCACGGTGAAGCGGTCGCCGTAGAGCCGCGACAGGGGAAGGCTCACCGTGGCGACCAGATCGGTGCAGCTCCCCACCGGCTCGGCGAGGAGGACGTCCGGTGCGGCGTCGCGCGAGAGGCGCTCCGCCGCCTCGACGAGGGAGGTGAAGCGGCAGCAGAAGCAGCCGCCGGCGATCTCCTCGACCGGGAGGCTGCGGGCCCGCGACAGTGCGGTGTCGACGAGGCCGGCCGCCTGGTCGTTGGTCACGAGCCCCACGCGCAGGCCACGCGCGGTGAACCATTCGGCCGCCCGGAGCATCGACGTCGTCTTCCCGGCGCCGAGGAATCCGCCGATCATCACGTAACGGGCGGTGTGCATGCGCGGGGGCCCTGGGCTGCGACTCTCGGGGCCGGGAACCCGGCCCGTCAGGTGGCACTCTCCGGCGCGTCGGCGCCGGGGGAATCGTCGGAGCCACTATAGCGGGATGCCTGGAGCCGATCGATCGACCCGGCCAGCAGTTCCACGTAGGCGTGGACGTCGAGGTCGCCGGCCCCCGGAACCCCGCGGACCTCGTACAGCCAGCCCGCGCCGTGCGGATCGGAGTGCGTCAGGCAGGCTTCGGCGGTGAGGAGCGGATTGGTCCCGAGGAACTCCCCCTCCATCACCGAATAGAGGTCGCTGACGGCCTTGAAGCCTTCCACCGTGCCGAGGCGGTCGCCGGCGGCGATCCTCCCCCCGGCCGGCACGTCGACGGCCAGCTCGACGAGCTCCCCGAGCATCCGCGTGGCGAAGCGCGTCATCCCCACGCGCCACACCCCGGCGGCGTCGGCGACCGGCGCCATCCAGAAGTGGCTCGGCGCGTAGCGGTGGCCGACGGGGAACCGGGCGGTGAAATGGGCGTGCCGGAAGCGGACCACGCCCGAGGGATCGGGGGGGGTCACGCGTCCTCCTCCGTGCCCGTCGCGGGTGCCTGCCCGTCAGGGACCGGCCCTCCGGGCGCCGCCCGGTGTCCGCGGGCGCCGGCGGAGAGGCCGCGGAGGCGCTTGATCAGCCGCGCGATGTCGGGGGGGAGCGGGCTCGTGAAACACAGCTCCGCTCCCGAGACCGGATGGACGAATCCCAGCTCGGCCGCGTGCAGCGCCACGCGGGGGCTCTGCGAGCGGTCGACCACTCCGGCGCCACGCGGTGCCGAGTAGACGCGCTCGCCGCACACCGGATGGCCGCTCTCGGCCATGTGAATGCGGATCTGGTGCGTGCGGCCGGTCTCCAGGCGGCACTCGACGAGGGTGTAGTCGTCGCCGAAATGCTCCACCGGGCGGACGTGCGTCACCGATCGCTTCCCCTCCCCGTCGTCGGCGGAGCCACGACGGCCGTCCCCCCGGTCGCGGACGAGGCTCGAGATGATCGTTCCCGCTTCGACGCGGCCGACGCACACGGCGAGGTACCGGCGGTGCGTGGTGTGGGCACGGAACTGCTCGGCGAGGATCCGCTCGGCCGGCACGGTGCGCGCGAAGACGAGCAGGCCGCTGGTCTCGCGGTCGATGCGGTGGACGGCGCGCACCGGAGGGTTCCGCCGCGGGCCGGTCCGGTCGGGCGCCGTCCGCTCGGCGGCGGGGCGCCCCGGAGCGCCGCGGCGTGCGCGGCCGAGGGCGACCCGCTGCACGATGCCGGGGAGGAGTTCGTCGAGCGTCGGCTGCACCTGCCGCCGCCGCGCGGGCCAGTCGCGTTCCTCCGCGTGCCGCGTGGTGGTCAGGCCGGCCGGCTTGTCGACGACGATCACGGCGTCGTCGAGGTGGACGATGCGGACGTCCTCCGCCTTGGGAGGCGGCGCGGCGGCCGCGGCGAGGACCTTCACCACCTCCCCCTCCTTCAGCCTCCGCGCCGCGTCGGTGGCGACGTTGCCATGGACGAGGACGTGCCGCGATCGGACGAGCTTCTGCACCCGCGACCAGCTCGCGTCCGCGAGGCGCGCCTTGAGGAACGCCGACAGCGTCTGGCCGGCATCGCCGCCGCTGACGTGGAGGACCGTTCCGGTCGGGGAGGGCTTCGGCATCGGGGGCCAGCCGGCAGGCTGCAGGAGGGAAAGGAAAGGAAGCGGGATCGAGGCCGCCCGGGCCGGGCTGACGGCCCGGCGGGAGGGGCGCACGCGGCTTGACCGGGGTTTCACCCCACCTAGACTTTACACCGGAGGGGCCCAGCGGCAGCCGCCCCCGGCGACAGGGCCGACTTTTCCCGTCGTGGCCCCTTTCGCCCATCGGCCGCAGCCCGTCTTCCCCCCAGGATCCCTCTCCGTGCCCGGCACCTGCGTCATCGGTCTGCAATGGGGTGACGAGGCGAAGGGCAAGCTCGTCGACATCCTCACCGAGGAGCACGATCTCGTCGTCCGGTATCAGGGCGGGGCCAACGCCGGCCACACCGTCGTCTCCGGCGGGCAGACCTGGAAGCTCTCCCTGATCCCCAGCGGCATCCTCCGTGACGGCGTCACCTGCGTGGTCACCGGAGGCGTCGTCCTCGATCCGGCCAGCGTGATCAAGGAGATGGACGGCCTGGAGTCGAGGGGTGTCCGCATCGGCGACAAGCTCCTCCTCTCCGACCGGGCCCACGTCGTCTTCCCCTGGCACGTCACCGAGGACCGTCTCCTCGACGGCATCGTGTCCGGCGGCGAGGCGATCGGCACCACCGGCCGCGGCATCGGGCCGTGTTACCGGGACAAGGTCGGCCGTTCCCTGGCCATCCGCCTGGGGGACCTCTTCCGCCCCGACTTCCGTGACCGCGTGGCCCACGTCGTCGACGTGAAGAACCGACTCTTCGCCGGGTGGGGCGCCTCGATCCCCCCGCTCGACGCCTCCGCGATCCACTCCCAGTACGCCGCCCATGCGGAGCGGCTCCGGCCCCACGTCGGCGACACCACCGCCCTGCTGCTCGACTCGATCGAGTCGGGGAAGCGCCTCCTCTTCGAAGGCGCGCAAGGGTCGCTCCTCGACATCGACCACGGCACCTTCCCCTACGTCACCAGCAGCAACTCCTCCGGGGTCGGCGTGGCGAGCGGGTCGGGTATTCCCGGCCGCTGGATCGAGCGCGTCATCGGCGTCGTCAAGGCCTACTCGACGCGCGTCGGCGGCGGTCCGCTCCCCACCGAGCAGGTCAACGCCATCGGCGAACACCTCCGCGAGCGTGGCCGCGAGTACGGCACGGTGACGATGCGGCCGCGCCGCTGCGGCTGGTTCGACGCCGTCGCCGCCCGCTACACCGCGAGGCTCTCGGGCGTCGACGAACTGTCCGTCATGCTCCTCGACGTCCTCTCCGGCCTCGACGAGGTGCGGATCTGCTCCGCCTACGAGATCGACGGCGCCCGCGTGACGCACTTCCCGTCGCACATCGACGACCTGAAGCGCGCCGTGCCGGTCTACGAGACGCTCCCCGGCTGGTCGGAGGATCTCTCCGGGGTGCGCGGCTACGACGACCTCCCGGCTCGGGCCCGCGCCTACCTCGACCGCATCGGCCAGCTCCTCGGCAGGCCGGTGTCGATCGTGTCGGTCGGCCCCGACCGGGCCCAGACGATCATCCGGCAGACCATCCCCGGCACCGCGGCGAACCCATGCCACCGACCCCCGCACCACTCGGCGGTGAACGCCTGAGCCCGGCCGGGGACGCTCCGGTCGACGCTGCGGGGCACGCGTCTGCGGGCGCTGCGGGGGCCGATCGCCCGCAGGACGCGCCCGCGACGGCCGCGGGGCCCTCCGGCGCGGCCCTGCCGCGGCACGTCGCCATCATCATGGACGGCAACGGCCGTTGGGCCCGGGCACGCGGCCTGCCACGCATCGAGGGCCACCGGCGCGGCGTCGCCAGCGTCCGTCGCACCACCGAGCACTGCGTGCGCCTCGGCATCGGCCAGCTCACGCTCTACTGCCTCTCGAGCGAGAACTGGCGGCGGCCGGAGGCGGAGCTGTCGTTCCTGATGTGCCTCCTCGAGCAGTATCTCGTCGAGGAGCGGGCGCTCCTCATGCGTCAGCGCGTCAGGGTGTCGATGATCGGCCGTCGCGAGGGGCTTCCGACGCCCACGCTCGACGCGCTCGACCGCACCGTCGAGGCCTGTGCGGGCAACGACGGCATGGAGCTCTGTCTGGCGATCAACTACGGCTCGCGCGCGGAGATCGTCGAGGCGGCGCGCACGCTCGCCCTCCGGGTCCGCGACGGCACGCTCGACCCCGCGGGGATCGACGAGGCCAGCTTCGCCGCGGCGCTCGACACGGCCGGGATGCCCGATCCCGATCTCCTCATCCGCACCGCCGGCGAGATGCGTCTGAGCAACTTCCTCCTCTGGCAGGCCAGCTACTCGGAGCTGTGGGTCACCGACACCGCCTGGCCCGATTTCGACGAGGCGCATCTCGACGCGGCGCTGGCTGCCTATGCGGCGCGCGAACGGCGCTTCGGGGGGCTCGGGCCGTCGTGAACACCCCGCCGAATCCGGAGCACCGCCTGCAGACGCGCCGCCGACGCGTCGTCACCGGGCTTTCGATCGTCGCCCTCTTCCTGCCGTTGGTGTGGGCCGACGCGGCCGGCGCCGCGGGCGCGGCCCCCGCCTGGTGGCTCCTGCCGGTGGCGCTGGTGGTGGCGGCCGCGGCGGCGGCGGAGCTCGCCGCGATCCTCGGACGCCGGGGCCCCGCCCCGCGGCCGGCGCTGCTCGCCGCCGCGTGCGTCGCCGTGCCGCTGGCGGCGGCGCTGGGCAGCCCCGCGTTCCGCGGCCGCGCGGAGAGCGGTTCCCCGTTCGAACTGGCCGGCTGGATGGCGACGGCGGTGGTCGCGGCGACGATCGCGGCCTGCGTCGCCGAATTGCTCGCCTACCGCGCCGGCGGCGGGGCGCTCGAGCGTCTCGCCGGGACCGCGCTGGGGCTGGTGATGGTGGCGCTGCCGCTGGGCTTCCTCGTGGCCCTCCGCCTCCTGGGCACGCGGCGCTACGACGGCGGTTGGCACACGCCGGGGCTGGCGCCCCTCGTGGCCCTCATCGCCTCGGTGAAGACCGGCGACGTCCTCGCCTACCTCGTCGGCTCCACGGCGGGCCGGCACCGGATGGCGCCGCTGCTCAGCCCGGGGAAGACCTGGGAAGGGGCGGCCGGGTCGATCGCCGGGGCGCTCCTGGCGTCGTGGATCGTCCTGGTGCCGCTGGCGGGCATCCTCGCTCCCGCGGGCGGCGCCGCTGCCGGCCCCTGGGGCGGGTGGATCGTCCACGGCCTTCTCGTCGGCGTGGCGGGGATCCTCGGCGACCTGGCCGAGTCGCTCGTCAAGCGCGAGGCGGGGGTCAAGGATTCGGGGGCCTCGCTCGGCGCGATGGGAGGAGCTCTCGACCTTGTCGACTCGCTCCTCTTCGCGGCGCCCGCCGCCTGGCTCCTCTGGGTGAACGGGTTTCCATCCTGATCGGTCCTCCCGAGTGGGCCCTCGGCTCCGCGGTGGAGCCGGCTCGCGTCGGGCTTTTCCGGGAGCCTTGCCATGTGCCGTCGGTGGATCGGGTCGCTGTCGCTGCTGCTGATGCTTCCGTTCGGGGTCGACGCGAACGTGCGCGCCGACGACTCGTGGCCGGCCTTCCGCGGCCCCGGGTCGCGCGGCGTGGCGACCGGCGCCGCCCATCCCGATCGCTGGAGCGCCACCGACAACGTCGCCTGGACGGCCGACATCCCCGGCCGGGGATGGTCGTCGCCGGTGGTGGCCGGCGGAAAAGTGTTCGTCACCACCTGCGAGTCGGCCGGGGCGCCCGAGGAGGCGAGGAAGGGGCTCTATTTCGGCGGCGACCGCAAGGAGCCGAACGCCTCGGTGCACCGCTGGAAGGTGCTGTGTCTCGATCTGGAGACGGGAGGGATCCTGTGGGAGAAGACGCTCCACGAGGGCCTCCCCGCGCAGCCGATCCACGTCAAGTCGAGCTACGCCTCGGAGACCCCGGTGGCCGACGGGTCGCGGGTGTGGTGCCTGTTCGGCGGCGTGGGGATCTTCTGCCTCGATCACGATGGCGCCGTCGTCTGGGAGCGGCCGCTCGCGGCGCGGCGGATGCGGGCCGGCTGGGGCACCGCCGCGTCGCCGGCGCTCCACGACGGCCGCTTGTACGTCGTCGACGACAACGAGGAGGAGTCGTCGATCGTCGCGCTCGACGCGGCCACGGGCGACGAGCGGTGGCGGGTGGCACGCGACGAGCGGAGCAACTGGAGCACGCCGCTGGTGTGGGAGACGCCGCAGCGCGTCGAGGTCGTCACCGCCGGCACCGGCAAGGTGCGCTCCTACTCCACCGACGGCACGCTGCTGTGGTGGCTCGAGGGAATGTCGTCGATCACCATCGCGACGCCGTACGCCCTCGACGGCCTGCTCTACGTGTCGTCGGGATACGTCCTCGACACCTCGAAGCCCCTCTACGCGATCCGGCCGGGCGCGTCGGGCGACATCACGCCCGCCACCGGATCGGCCGCCGCCTCGAGCATCGCCTGGTCGCTCCCCTCGGCCGCCCCCTACAACCCCACCACCCTGGGCGCCGACGGCCGCATCTGGGTGCTCCACGACCGCGGATTCCTCGCCGCCTACGCGGCGGCCGACGGCCGGGAGCTGTTCGCGCCGGCGCGGATCCCCGACGGCCGGGCGTTCACCGCGTCGCCCTGGTTCGCCGACGGCAAGGTCTACTGCCTCAACGAGGACGGGGTGACGTTCGTCTACCGGGCGGGCGACACGCTCGAGTTCCTCCACGCCAATCCGCTCGCGGAGGACGACATGGCGCTGGCCACCCCGGCGCTGGTCGGTGACCGGCTCCTGCTCCGCACCGCCTCCCGCCTCCGCTGCATCCGCGCCCCCCGTTGAGCCGGCGGGGCCCCTCCCGCGGGCCGAAACGAAGCGTTTTCCGGCGGGCGGTCGGATGGAGAGGCATGGCCCGGAGGGTGGGGTATACTTGCCGACATGCCCGCTCCCCGGTGCCCCTCCGAGACCGCCGGCGCCTCGTTCCGATGACCCGCACGACGATCGCGGTGGTCGATTCCAAGCGGATCCTGGCCCTCTTCGGCCCCCGGGATCAGCACCTGCGGAGGCTGCGCACGGCGCTGGGCGTCAGCGTCTCCGCCCGGGACGACGCCATCCGCATCGAGGGGGAGGAAGCGGCCGTGAAGCGCGCCACCGCCGCCTTCGAGCGGCTCGACCGGGTGGCCCGCGACCGGGGTGCCATCGAGGCCGCAGACGTCACCGAGGCGATCGCCTCCGTCACCGGCGCCGAGGCTCCCGTCCACCACGAGCCGATCGACGTGCAGCGCGCGGGCCGTCACGTCGTGGCCCGCTCGGCCGGCCAGGCCGCCTACGTGAAGGCGATCCGCGAGCACGACGTGGTGCTGTGCAACGGCCCTGCCGGCAGCGGGAAGACCTTCCTCGCCGTCGCCATGGCGGTGTCGCTGTGGCGGGCCGAGCAGGTACGGAAGATCGTGCTCGTGCGTCCCGCGGTCGAGGCCGGCGAGAGCCTCGGCTACCTGCCCGGCGACCTCCAGGCCAAGATCAATCCCTACCTCCGCCCGCTCCTGGACGCCCTCCGCGAGCTGATGGATTACGAACTCCTCAAGCGGCTCGGGGAACAGGACGTCGTGGAGATGGTGCCGCTGGCGTACATGCGCGGCCGGACGCTCAACAACGCCTTCATCATCCTCGACGAGGCCCAGAACACCACCGTCTCGCAGATGAAGATGTTCCTCACGCGGCTGGGGATGGGATCGAAGATGGTGATCTCCGGCGACACGACGCAGATCGACCTCCCGCCCAATCGCACGAGCGGCCTGGTCGACGCCATGCGCCGCCTCCAGCACGTGCCGGGCTGCGCCCGCGTGCGTCTCGGCGGGGCC
The DNA here is from genome assembly GCA_963923225.1 of uncultured Planctomycetaceae bacterium. Lineage (GTDB taxonomy): Bacteria > Planctomycetota > Planctomycetia > Pirellulales > UBA1268 > QWOP01. Next base: position 692 of record CAWUOA010000103.1, on the reverse strand, counting down.
GACATCGTGCGTCATCCGCTCGTGCAACGGATCGTCGACGCCTACGACGACGACGCCGAGGACCGCGGCCGTCCGTCGCGCTGACGCTCCTTCCCGAGGTATCCCGCGTCCCATGCCAGTCGGTCCCTCCTCCTACCGCCGCACCGTCCGCCGGGGGCTTTCCGTCGAGGGTCCGCACGGATTCTGGAGCACGCTCCTCGAGCGGGCCGGCCGGGCGGAGGTCCTCCTGCGCCTCGCGCTGTGCATCGCGGCGTCGGGTGTGCTCCTGGTCGCCCTGCACGGGTGGCGCGAGCCCCTCCCCTGGCACTCCGGCTCGATCGCCGGGCGTGGAATCTCGGCGCGGGTTCCCTTCGAGAAGCCCGACGCCGACCGGACCCGCGCCGCCCAGGAGCGGGCCGCCGCCCAGGTGCGCGTCGTCTACACCCAGGACCACGCGGCCCTCCTCCGCCTCCGCGACGGCCTCAAGAACCGGGCCGCCGAAGTGGGCGCCGCCGACGCGCTCGACGCGGAGTCGCGCGACGCCTGGCTCGAGTTCTCCCCCGCCGCCGGGCCGGCCCTCGCGGCGCTCCCCTCCCGTCCGGTGGACGACGCCCCGCCGGCCGCCGTCGGCGCCGGGGACGCATCCGCCGAAGGGACGCCCTCCCCCGAGACGCCCCTGTCTCTTATACACATCTCCGAGCCCACGAGACCAG
>CAWUOA010000102.1:0-9789 GCA_963923225.1 uncultured Planctomycetaceae bacterium | reverse complement strand
CGGGCGACCTCGTCGATGGCGAGGGTGCGGTCGATGTCCCACGCCAGATCCTCCCCTTGGAGTTTGATCTTGATCCGGATCAGGTCGTTGAACCGGATCCAATCGGCGAGCGCCTGCGGGAGGCCGTCGGCGAGCTTCTCCTTCACCTCCGAGTCGCGGACCGGGTCCGATCCACCGACGGAGTGAAACAGCGGCACACGCGGTGCGGGGGCGGAGCGGATCGAATCCTGCAGGTTCTCGCCGCGGAAGTCGTCACCGAGATAGCGGGAGAGGTCGTGACCGATCAGTTCGGGGGAGAGCGTGAGGAAGGCACTCGTCCCGAGCGATTTGCCGCAGGCGTCGTGGAGCGCGGCGTCGAAGGCGCTGGCCGTGACGAGGACCGCAAGCGGTGGAATCGGCTCGGCCAGGCCCCGCGCGGCCGACTCCTCCGCGGCGGCCTTCGTGAACTCGGGCTCGAGGATCCGCGAAAGCTCCAGCGGATGGGCCGCTTCGGTGCAGCCGGCCACGATCTTTTCGATCCGCCCGGCGAGCCCCTTCATGGCGCCGAGTGTCACGTCGTAGGGGAGCGTGCGGGTGGGAAACGACCAGACGTTTCCCAGCGGCATCGAGCCGAAGCCGGTGACCCGCTTGCCGTCGGGGCCGGAGGCGTCGATCTCCACGTCGAGGATCGTGGCCCGGTCGACCGGCACGCCGCCGAACTTGTAGGGCGTGCGGTAGCGGTGCTCCTGGAGGAGGCTTCGCACCGCGTGGATGCGGATCGCGCCATCGGGCACCGCTCCCCGCGCGTGCCGGCCTCCGTGCAAGCCTGCCGCGAGCGCGGCTCCGCCGATCGAAAGGGCCCGCCGTCTCGACAATCCCGCCATGGAAGCCTCCCTCGTCGCCGCCGCCGACCGCCGCGGCTCACCGACAGGCTACCAGCCCCGCGCCGCCCCGATCCACGCGGTACCCGACGGCGTTGCTCAGGTGCCGGGAAGCGGCTGCTGCACCGGAAAGGCGGGCGCCGGCTTCGGCTTCGAGCCGCCGAGGCCGGGGAGCATCGGAGCCTTGCCACCGCCGGCGTTGAACTGGTCGAGATCGAGGTAGCGGGCGTCGTCGACCTCGACGCGGCGCTGCCCCGGCCAGAAGACGATCCGCCCCGCGGAAGCGTTCGACGTCGGCGCGCCCACCTGGGGCTGGTGGTAGAGCTGGGCGTCGGTGCGGCCGTCCCCCTCGAAGACGACCATGTCCTTGGCCTCGCTCCAGGAGAGGCGGGCGCTGCGGCCGGTGAACGATTCGGCCTCCACCAGGACGTTTCCGAACGCCGACGCCTCGACCGACTCGCGGCGGCGGCCGGGAGCCGACGGGGCGACGCCGCAGGTGAGGATGTCGCTGGTCATCGCCATGCAGCGCGGCGGCAGGCCGCCGGCGGCGTGAATGTCGAGGCGGTGGTTCCAGCCGGCCACCGGGCCGCAGATCGCCTCCACGCGCTGGTGGAACTCCGCCACGCGGCGCTTGTAATTGCCGCGCAGGCCGCGCTGGAAGTCGACGCCGTAGTAGGTGAGCTCGTCGGGGCGCGCTTCCGGCGCGGCGGCGGGCTGGGCCGCGACTCCCGGCACCGCGCCGCCCGGCACCGCGAGGTCGAAACCGACCGGCGCCCCGAAGCGCACCATCGACAACTGCCCCGGGCCGGTGCCGACCACGTCGCCGCTGGCGACTTCGGCCTGGAAGTCCTCGAGGAACAGCTTGAACACCGACTGCTCCCCGCCGGGTGCGACGCTGTCGTATTCGATCCGCACCTTCCCCTGCCCCGCGATCCGCGACACCTCCGGCCGGTCGGCAGGGCCGCGGCGCTTCGCCGGATCGGCGGAGAAGTCGATCGGTCGGGAGAAGGCGACGTCGAGCACGCCGGCCCGCAGCGACGAGCCGGTGCTCGACGCCACGACCCGCTCGGCGAAGCGGGCGGTCGTGCCGTCGAAGTCCATGCGCCGCTGCCACGCCACCTCGACCCGCGCGGGCTCCTCGTCGGGCAGGGCGGGCGGCCGCGCCGCCGCCCCAGGGACGAGCGATTCGACGCCGGGCATGCCGCCGACCAGGGGGAAGCCGAGGCTGCCCGCGCCGTCCACCGAGAGCCGGTTGCGGCCCCGGTCGACCTCGATCACAGGCCCCTGGAGGTCGACGCCCCGGCCGGAGACGGTGGCCGGCTTGCCATGGACGACGGCCCGCGCGTCGAAGCGCAGGGCACGGGTGATCTGCAACTGCTCGCCACGGAGCTCGAGCACGTCGTCGGCGGGTCGTCCCGCGGCCCTGCCAGCGGCGTCGGGCTCCTCGATGACGTGGACCTGCCCCTCGAGCGAGAGCTCGTCGACCTGCGGCCCCTCCGCCGCGATGGTCACGAGCCCGCGGACGAGCCCGCCACTGACGACGAAACGGCCCGTCGGCCGCTCGCGCGGAGCGGCGGGCGCGGCAGTCGGCTGCGGCGACGTCGCCGCGGGGAGCGGCACCAGCGCAGGCGCGGGCGCGGCGCCCGCGGGTGCCGCCGCGGCCACCGGCGCCGCCGTCGCCGCCGGGGCGGCCGCGGCCTCGTGCTTGAACCACACCTCCATCTTGTCGGTGCGCGCGGTGAGCTGCTCGACGTCCACCTCGACCATCGAGCGGGCGAGCATCCGCGAGGGCTTGGCGCCGGAGAGGCCGCCGCCCGGGCCCGTGGCGGTGGGCGCGGGCCCGGCCGGGGGGGCGAACCACAGATGGATCTCGCCCGCCTTGAGTCGGCCCTGCGCGTCGACCTGCACGTCGGCGTCACCGGAGAGCGAGGCGACGTGCTCCGCGCCGTCGGCGCGCACGCGGAGCCATTTCCGCCACCGGGCCGTCATCGGCGGCGAGCCGGCGGCACGCGACTTCAGCCACCCCGGCCCCACCGCCATGACCGTGCCGGGCGAGCCGGCCGGCCCGGGAGTGACGTCGATCGACCGGGCCTCCATCTCGCTTCCCTGATAGGTGAGCGAGACCGGCTGTTCGCCGTCGAGCACGATGCGGCGCGTGGCGATCTCGTAGCCGAGCCGGGCGGCCCGGGCCTCGAGCCCGGCCGACGTGCTGCGGGCCACGACCGGATTGCCCTTCGCCTGGATCTCCACCGGCTCGAGCCCGCCGGTCGCCTCGCCCCCCTGCCCGGCGCGTCTGAGGACGACGGCGAGCAGATCGCAGGCGAGCTGGTCGAGCGCGCCGCCGGGGAGGGTGCGCACGACGTCGACGTGGTCCTCGAGCGAGATGATGTTGGCGGAGACGTTGAGGCAGAGGTTGCCCCGGCAACTCACGAGCACCGGCGCCGCCTCAACGTCGCCACCGGAATCGGCCGGCGCGGGGCCCGCGATCACCTCGGCGCCGGGGAGGAACCCTCCGGCGAAACCCTCCAGGCGCAGCTTCACGTCGCGGTCGAGGCGGATCGTGTCGACGCCGCCGATGCTCGGCCCCTTCTCCGAGCCACCGGAGCCGGGAAGGAGCCGGGCCACCATCGCCCGCCCGCTCCCGGACGAGCGGCCGTAGCGGAACTGCACCGCCTCCGGCGTGCGGATCTCCATCTCCTCGAGCTCGACGTCGCGGGTGACGATCTCGAAGTCGTCGTCCGCCCCCGGGGCGCTCGGCGTGCCCCGGATCGTCACCTGGCCGCGGAGGCTCCCTCCGAGGAGGCGCGAGGGGACGTCCTCGCTCGACAGGTCGAACGGCTCGTCGAACTCGAGCACGGCGCCCTGCGGCGCGCGGAGGACGAGCGTCCGGCCCCCTTCCTGTCCGGGCTCGGGCAGGATGACCAGCGTGCAGGGGAGGAGCTGCACGCGCCGCTCCTCCGGGTCGTTCGACATCATGTGCCACTTCTCGAAGAGCAGCCGCATCTGCCGGCTCTCGAGGGTGTTCGGCTCCTTGAGCTCCCAGGCGTCGGGGGGGAAGACGCCGACGAGCTGGGCGTTGCGCCGCGCGGCCCGTGCCTTGACCGCGGCCACCGAGGAGGCGGAGAGCTCCTGGCCGACGGCGGAATCGCGCGGATGGCGCTCCACCAGCGGCACGGCGACGAGGCGGTAGAGCCCCGCCGCCGCCAGGACGACGAGGAACACCCGCAGCGTGCGTCCCAGACGGTTCTCCATCGGCTCCGCGCCTCCGCCCTCAGGCGACGCCCCCGCGGTACCGTGCCACCGCCGCTTCCCACTCCCCCCGTGCGCCGAGGAGCCGCTCCACCGCCTCGCGCACCGCGCCCCGGCCGCCGGGAAGCGTCGTGACGACCGTGGCCGCCGCACGCAGTTCCGCGCAGGCGTCGGCCACCGCGAACGAAACCCCGGCACGAACCGCCAGCGCGATGTCGGGGAGGTCGTCGCCGATCGTCGCCGTCTCGCTCCAGTCCGCGCCGCAGGCGGCGAGGATCCCCTCCGCCGCGGCCACCTTCTCGCCGACTCCCTGGCGGACGTGGACGATGCCCAGTTCGGCGGCGCGCCGGGCCACCGTCTGGCTCGTGCGGCCGGTGACGATGCCCACGGAATGGCCCGCCTCCCGCCACACCTTCAATCCCACGCCGTCGCGCACGTGGAACGTCTTCGCCTCGTCGCCGGCGGCGGTGAAGGTGATGCCGCCGTCGGTGAGCACGCCGTCGACGTCGAGAAGGAGGAGACGCACGCGGGCCAGGCGCGGCGCGAGCTCGTCGGTGTCGGGGCTGGGCATGGCGGCGGCCGGTCGGGGGACGGGTCAGGCGGCACGGACGGCGGGAACGTCGAGGAGCTCCGGCGGCACCAGCCCCACCAGGTCGACGATGTCGAGCAGCCCCTGCGGCCGCCCGACGGCGTCGACGACGGGCAGCTCGCTGAGACGGCGGGTCTCCATCACCGCCACGGCGTCGCCGAGACGTGTCCCGGCGGGGATCGTGGCGGGCTGGCGCGTCATCACCGCACCGATGGGACCGTCGATGGCGGCGTCGGCGTGCCGTTCGAAGAGGCGGGCCAGGTCGCTGTCGGTGAAGATCCCCGCCAGTGTCCCGTCGGACTCGAGGATCATCACGGCGCCGGTGCGGCGGGCCGGAAGCGGCCGGCTGAACACCGTCCGGACGCTCTCGCCCGGCGAGGCGGTGCGGCAGCGCGGCAGGGCCCGCATGGCATCCTCGACGTGCATCAACTGGCGACCCAGCGCGCCCCCGGGATGGCGGGCGTGGAAGTCCTCCGGCGTGAACGCGCGGCGGGCGCTGGTCACGAGCGCCAGCGCGTCGCCCAGGGCGAGGAGCACCGCGGTGCTCGTGCTCGGGGCGAGCCCGAGCCGACAGGCCTCGCGCACGGAGCCGGTGCAGACGGCGACGTCGGCGTTCCGGCCCAGCGTGCTCTCGGCCCGGCCGGTGAGCGCCACGATCGGCACACGGCGGAGGCGCAGGTGGGGGAGGAGCCTGGTGATCTCCTCCGTCTCGCCCGATTGGGACAGCGCGAGGACGAGATCGTCGCCCCGGACGGCGCCCAGGTCGCCGTGCATCGCCTCGGCGGGGTGGAGGAAGTGGCTCGGGGTGCCGGTGGAGGCGAGCGTGGCCGTGATCTTCCGGGCCACGAGCCCCGCCTTGCCGATCCCGGTGACGACGACGTTGCCGGTGCAGGCCTCGAGCAGGCCGACGGCACGGACGAACGCCTCGTCGAGCCGGTTGGCGACCTCGACCACCGCCGAGGCCTCGGCGTGGAGCACCTCGCGGGCGTGCGCCAGGATCGCGTCCCGGTCCGGATCGGATCGCCCCGCGACGGCCGGTGCGTCCGGTCCGGCAGGGGCTTGGGAGAGGCTCGCGTCGCCGGAGTGGCGCGGCGTCGGCGCGGCGGGACCGCGCTCGAAGAGGCGGAGTGATTGGCGGTTCGTCATGGGCTGGTCCCTGCGCATGTTCCCCCGCACCGCCCGGGGCAGGCCGGCAGGGAGAGGGGCAGGGAAGATAGGCAGTCGAGGCGCCCCCTGCAACGCGGCTTTCCCCGCCGGTCAGGATCGTTTTCAGCCCGGGAAAGGGCGGAAAAAAACGTCGGCCGGCCCCGGGGAGGGCCGGCCGACGCGATGCTGCGGGAGCCGAGGTGCGGAGGATCAGGCCTTCGCGTAGCGCTTCGCCATGTCGGCGAGCGACACGACCTTCACCTTGCCGGCGTTGCCGGCCTGGCCGAACTGCACCATCCGCTCGGCACAGACCTTCTTCATCGCCTCGCGGGAGGGCTTGAGGTAGTCGCGCGGATCGAACTTGTCGGGGTTCTCGGAGAGGACCTTGCGGATGGCGCCGGTGATCGCCATGCGGCAATCGGTGTCGACGTTGATCTTCCGCACGCCGTGCTTGATCCCCTTCTGGATCTCCTCCACCGGCACGCCCCACGTCTGCGGCATCCGGCCGCCGTACTTGTTGATGATGTCCTGGAGCTCCTGCGGCACGCTCGACGAGCCGTGCATCACGAGATGGCAATCGGGGATCTTGCGGTGGATCTCCTCGATCCGCTTCATCGCCAGCACGTCGCCGTCGGGCTTGCGCGTGAACTTGTACGCGCCGTGGCTGGTGCCGATGGCGACCGCCAGCGCGTCGACGCCGGTGGCCTTCACGAAGCGGGCGGCCTCCTCGGGGTCGGTGAGGAGCTGGTCGTGGGAGAGCTTGCCGCTGGCGCCGTGGCCGTCCTCGGCCTCGCCCTCGCCGCTCTCGAGCGAACCGAGGCAGCCGAGCTCACCCTCCACCGAGACGCCCTGCCGGTGGGCGAGGTCGACCACCGCCTTGGTGACCTTGGCGTTGTAGTCGAAGTCGGCCGGGGTCTTGCCGTCCTCCTTGAGCGAGCCGTCCATCATCACGCTGGTGAAGCCGTAGTCGATGGCGCTCTGGCAGGTCGCCGGCGAGTTGCCATGGTCCTGGTGCATGGCGATGGGGAGCTGCGGGTAGAGCTCGGCCGCGGCGAGCATCAGATGGCGGAGGTAGTTGTCCTGGCTGTAGCTGCGGGCGCCGCGCGACGCCTGGACGATGACGGGGGAGTCGGTCTCCTTGGCCGCCTCCATGATCGCCTGGATCTGCTCCATGTTGTTGACGTTGAACGCGGCCAGTCCGTAGCCGTGCTCGGCGGCATGATCGAGGAGGATGCGCATCGGAACCAGCGGCATGGAGGAGACTCCGGGAGGTGGGGCGGGAGGGGGCCAACGGACGCGGAACGGGCGATCATACGCCAAACGGGCGTCTGGTAGAATCCGGGCTCCAGCGCCACGATCAGGCACTCCACCGACGCCATGGACCTCCGCCCGACCACCGACCCGCTCCGTGGATTCCTCTGGGTGGCCGGGGGGTGGATCGCCGTCGGCCTGGCGGTGGTGGGCGCGGTCCTGCCCCTCCTCCCCACCACGCCGTTCCTGCTCGTGGCGAGTTTCTGCTTCTACCGGGGGTCGCCGCGCATCCATTCCTGGCTCCACCGGTCCGCCTGGTTCGGCCCCACGCTCGACGACTGGCAGCACTACCAGGGGGTGCGACGCTCGGTGAAGAACCGGGCGCTCCTCGCCGTCGCCGTCGTGGTGGGGTGCAGCCTCCTCTACAGCAGCCTGCCGTGGTGGCTGCGATACCTGGCCCTGGCGGCGGTGGCGGTCGGACTGTGGACGATCCTCACCTGCCGGACCCTTCCGGACGACGCCCCCCGCTCGCCGCGGTCGGCATCCTGACGCCCGGGAGACCCCCGACGGGTCGCTGCCGGCCGGCGACGGTTCGAAGTATCCTTTTCCTTCCGCCGCCCGTAACCCCCTCCGCTCCGTCGGCCTTCCCGAGACCCGCAGCATGCCCCGGCCCACGAAGCGTGCCCTCGTCACAGGCATCACCGGCCAGGACGGCTCCTATCTCACCGAATTGCTGCTCGGCAAGGGATACGAGGTCCATGGCCTCATCCGCCGCTCGAGCTCCTTCGGCACGCAGCGCATCGAGCACCTCTACCGCGACGTGCACGATGCGGGCAGGTCGCTCACGCTCCACTACGGCGACATGACCGACTCGAGCAATCTCTCGCGCGTCGTCCGCGAGGTCGGCCCCTCGGAGGTCTACAACCTCGCCGCCCAGAGCCACGTCCGGGTGAGCTTCGACCAGCCGGCCTACACCGCCGACGTCACGGCGGTGGGGACGCTGCGGCTCCTCGAGGCGATACGAGACCACCAGGAGGCCACGGGAAACCCGGTCCGTTTCTACCAGGCGTCGAGTTCGGAGATGTTCGGACGGGTGGCCGAGACGCCGCAGACCGAGACCACCCCCTTCCATCCCCGATCGCCCTACGGCGTGGCCAAGGCGTTCGCCCACTGGATCACGGTCAACTATCGGGAGAGCTACGGGATCCATGCCTCCTGCGGGATCCTTTTCAACCACGAGAGCCCGCGCCGGGGCGAGACGTTCGTGACGCGGAAGATCACGCGGGCGGCGGGGCGGATCAAGCTGGGGCTGCAGGACAAACTCTGGCTCGGCAACCTCGAGGCACGGCGCGACTGGGGCTACGCCGGCGACTACGTCGAGGCGATGTGGCTCATGTTGCAGCAGGACTCGGCCGACGACTACGTCGTCTCCACCGACGAGACGTTCACCGTCCGCGAGTTCTGCGAGAAGGCGTTCGGCCGGCTGGGCCTCGACTACCGCGATTTCGTGGAGATCGACCCCCGCTACTACCGCCCGGCCGAGGTCGATCTCCTCCTCGGCCGTTCGACGAAGGCCCGCGAGCGTCTCGGCTGGAGCCCGAGGGTGTCGTTCGACGGCCTGGTGGCGATGATGGTCGACGCCGACCTCGAACTCGCCCGACGGGAGCGCGACGACCCTCGTGCCTTCCCGCCGGCGTGACACCGAGGAACCCCCCGCCGTGACTCCCCTGGCGTCGAAACGGATTCTGCTCACCGGCGGCGCGGGCTTCCTCGGCAGCGCCGTCCGCCGCGTCCTCGCGGCGCGCGGCGTGGCCGCCGAGCGCGTCTTCGTCCCCCGCAAGGCCGACTTCGACCTCACCGTCGAGGCGGAGGTCGCCCGGCTCTACGACGTCGCCAGGCCCGAGATCGTGATCCACCTGGCGGCGGAGGTGGGGGGAATCGGCGCCAACCAGCGTCATCCGGGCCGCTTCTTCTACGCCAACATGGCGATGGGGATGCATCTGGTGGAGCATGGCCGCCGGCGGGGCATCGAGAAGTTCGTCCACACCGGCACCGTCTGCGCCTACCCCAAGCATGCCCCGATCCCGTTCCGCGAGGCGGACATCTGGAACGGCTATCCGGAGGAGACCAACGCCCCCTATGGCGTGGCGAAGAAGGCACTGTTCGTGATGCTCGACGCCTACCGGCGCGAGTACGGGCTGCGCGGCGCCATCGTCCTCCCGGTGAACCTCTACGGCCCCGGCGACAACTTCGATCCCTCGTCGAGCCACGTGATTCCCGCCCTGCTGCGGAAATGCGAGGAGGCGAGGCTCTCGGGCGCCGAGTCGATCGTGTGCTGGGGCACGGGCTCCGCCACGCGCGAGTTCCTCCACGTCGACGACGCGGCCGAGGGGGTGGTCCGTGCCGCCGAGATCATGGAGGAGCCGCTGCCGATCAATCTCGGCGGCGGCGTGGAGATCTCGATCCGCGAGCTCGTCGGGAAGGTGGCCACGGCCTGCGGCTTCACGGGGCGGATCGACTGGGATCCCTCCAAGCCCGACGGCCAGCCGAGGCGGTCGCTCGACATCTCGCGCGCCCGCGCGCTGCTCGGCTGGGAGCCGACGCGCGATTTCGACGCCGGCCTCGCCGAGACCGTCCGCTGGTGGCGGTCACAGCGCCGAGGCTGACGCCCCCCCGCGGGACGGGGCGTGGGAC
>CAWUOA010000101.1:0-9861 GCA_963923225.1 uncultured Planctomycetaceae bacterium | reverse complement strand
GAAACGGTGGACTCGGCCATCCGCCGCCGGGACGGCGGACTCGGCTATCCGCCGCGGGACGGCGGACTCGTCCGGTCACTTCGCCGCGACGATGCCCTCGACCATCGCGCGGAACCCGTCCGCATGGTCGCCGACGGTCTTGCCCGGCCCGTAGAACTTCAGAAAGTAATTGCCGCGGTCGGGCGTTTCCACGATCGCCGCGAGCATCCGGTAATCGGGGCGATCGACGGCCTTGCCCCCCGCGAAGGGACCGGCCGGGGCGTCCTTGTAGGTGCCGGTGATGTCGACGATCGTCACCTTGCAGCCGGCCAACTCCACCTTCTTCGTGGCCGCCTTGTCCTTGGTGTCGCTGCCGTCGGGCTGACTGAACTGGCCATACCACCGATCGACGTTGGCCTGCACGCTGCCACCGGCGCCCATCACCGTCATCCGCCCCGGCTGCTGCCCTTCCCCGGCCGTGGGAATGGAGAACTCCGTCTCCACGATCGACGACTTGGGCTGGACCCGCTTCCATCCCTCGGGCGCCGAGAGCGAATAGCCGCCGTCGGCGATCGTGAAGACACGGGCCTCGGCGTCGGCCTGCCGGGCACGGACGATCCCGGCCGACGACACGACGACGGCGAGGGCGAGAAGGGAGAGGAGGGTGCGGCGGACGTGCATGATTCGGTCTCCGGGACGGACGGTGAAAGGTGAGCGGAAAGGGTCGAACCGCGGGAGGGGACGGGCGTGGGGGCGGCGCGGCGGTCGGCGGCCGGACAAATGGTAGCAGGCCGGATCAGGTCCGCGGCGGGACCAGGTCCGGCAGCGGATCGAGCCCCACCATCTCCGCCAGACCCGCCTCCACCATCTCCCGGCCGGAGACGTAGCGGTGGGTCTTGATCCACCGGGCGATGAGGTCGTGGGAGCGGCCGAAGAGGTCGCAGAGCATGCGGTCCATCTCCCCTTCGAGCTCGACGAAGTGGCGCGACCACTCCGCCGCCTCGGTGATCCCGATGTGCTCCTCGCTCTGCCACTTCATGGGGTGGAAGAGGAACACGCTGAACGGGGTCACGAGCCGCCGCACGCAGGTGGCGAAGGGCCACAGCGCCGCCGACGAGCATTCCCCGCCGACGATGCCCGTGGCCCGCACGCCGCGGAGGCGCATCATCGTGGCCAGCGCCATCGCGCAGTACGGATTGCCCCCCGGCGAGTCGAACCAGATCGTGCACTCCCCCCCCGGGGGCACGCCGAGGAGTTTGTCGGTGAGGTCGGCCTCGTTGTCGGTGAGATCGCCGACGAAGGCGATCTCGCTCGGGCCCTGGTCGTCGCCGCCGGAGCGGTCGCGGTCGCGCGACGACGGCCGGCGCCGCACCTCGCCGCCGCGGCCCGAACGCGGCGTCCCGGCGGGGATCGCGGCGGGCTCGTCGGTGCGTCTGGTCCTGCGTGCCATCTTGGGGAGGGTCCTTTCGTGGCGGCGGCGCGTCGGGCCGGGCCGGGCGGCCCCGCTTCCGCGGCTGCCGGGAAGCGATCAGCTGCGGTAGTCGCCGTGGCAGGTGTCGCACGACTTCTTCACCTCGCCCACCGCGGCCCGGGCGGCATCGTAGTCACCCTTCCGCGCCGCGTCGCGCGCCTTCACCGCGGCGTCGCGCATCGCGGAGGAATAGCGGCGGTAGGTGTCGTCGTCGTGGTACTCGAAATCCTTCTGCTGGATCACCTCGCCGATCGCCGCCACCATCTCGACCTCGCGGAGGAGCGTCTCGGCGGCCCGATCGAAGTCGGACTTGGAGGCGATCGTCGCCGCCGCGGCCGCCTCCGCCGCCTCGAGCCGGTTCATCAGCGCGGGCCGGCCCGCCACCTGGCTCCAGAGGAAGTCCTCCTCGCGGTCGGCCTTCTTGTCGGGCGAGCCCCCGTCGAGGAGCGTTTCCAGATCGGCGAGCCGTTCCTTCGATTCCTTGAACGACCCGACGGTGCCCACCTTGCAGTTGAAGCCGACGCGGGCGAAGAGATCGCGGGCGTTCTCGGCGTCCTTCTTCCAGCGCACCTCGCCGTCGTGGGCGGCGACGAGCCCGAAGGCCAGCGCCACCGCGCTGAAGGCGTCGCGGGCGGCGTTGTACCCGCCCCCCTTGAAGTCCGACTCCGACACCAGCGCCCCCTGCAGCGCCTTCCGCTGCTCCTTCACCTCGTCGGCGAGCGTGTCGGCGGAGACGAGCGACGACCACTTGAAACCGGCGGTGGATCCGGGGCCCGCGGCCGATGCCGAGGACGCCGCCGCGCGGGCCCCGGCGGCGGCGGCGAAGTCGGGGCGTGTTCCTTCGAGCGTGGCGAAGGCGTCGTCGACGAAAGCCGATCCGGTGGCTCGGTCCCAGCGTCCGGGCTGCGGAGGGCGGGCACGCACGCGTTCGCGGGTCTTTCCGCGCTGCGCGGCGGTGGCGGAGCCTGCCAGGATCGCCGCGCCGAGGACGACCCACAGGCCCCACACCCCCCAGCGTCCCCGCCGGGCCGCTGCCGGGGGGCCGCCATCGTTCGGGCACAGGGGTCGACCGGGAGGAATGGCCATGACGTCGCGCGACGAGCGGGGCTCGGTCCAGGGAACGGGGCCGGATCGCGGGGGCGTCCGATCCTGTTCATGGTAGCGGACGGCGCGGGGAAACGTGGCCGGCCCGGCGTTTTCACCCGGAAAACATGCCTTGACCGTGGGCCCGCGGAGCGTCACTTTCCCGCCGAGTTCGATTCCCGGGCGACGACGCCCCCCTGCCCCCGCGCCCCCGATTCTCCGCCAGCCCAGCATGGAGCCCGACCCGATGAGCCTGTCTCCAGAAACCCCCGTCTCCGCGACGCGGCCTGCCGTTCTCGGGCGGGGCCGCCTCGCACTGTGGGCCGTCAGTTTCCTGGCCGGATGCGCCCTCGTGACCGCGATCAGCCTTCCCGGCTGTTCCGGCGGTGGCGGCGGAGCGCCGACGGCGACTGCCACCACGACGAGCGGGGGCACCGAACAGGCCAAGGCCGCGGTGGTGAGCTTCCTCGAGGCGATCAAGCGCGGCGACGACGCCGCGGCCGCCGCCATGCTCACGACCATGGCCCGCACCAAGACCCAGGAGCTCGGGCTCACCGTCGCCCCGCCGGTCAATCCCGGTGCCCGCTACGAGGTGAAGGGCACGGAGACGGTGAGCGACACCGCCGACCTGGTCCATGTCGGAACGGTGTGGAGCGACACCGACGACGCCGGGCAGGAGACCAGCGAGAACATCGTCTGGGTGGTGCGACTCGATCCCGAGGGGTGGCGGGTGGTCGGCATGGCGATGAACGTGTTCGACGACATGCCTCCGCTCCTCCTCAACTTCGAGGATCCCGACGACATGATCGCCAAGCAGGAGATGGTCGCCGAGGAGATGCAGCGCCGCGCCCGCGCCGAGGAGCAGGGGCAGGCCGCCCCCGCGGGCACCGCCACCGACGCGGCCCCCGCGCAGCCCGCCGTCACGGCCCAGCAGCCGGCGGCCGAACGCCGTCGATGAGGGCCCGGTGTCGCGACCGTCGAGGTCGCGGGACCGACCGCCGAACGATCGTCATTCAGCGACGGCCGGGGCCCCAGCCCCGGCCGTCGTCGCGTTGACACCCCCCCTCAGAGCGACTCTCCGGCCGTGCAAACGGCCTTTTTCGGGGGGAACGACGGAGCGTGGCACCCTGCCCGGAGCCGGGGAGGGTGCTTGACAGCCCACCCTCGGCTGCTAGCCTCTACCCAGATTCCCCAGACCGAAAACCTTCGCCAACCCGCAGCACTTGCAAGGGAGTGAGGCTGGTTGCCGTGTTTTCCCCTGGCGAACCGCCACTTCCGGCGGTGCCGAGTTCCGGCGTCCGGGCTTCCGGTTCGCCGGGCAGGTGCTTCCCGGGAGGGTCCCAAGTCTCCGCGGTCCGGTGGCCGTCCCGGATCGGCAACGGTTCGTGACGGCTCTGTGTCGGATCCCGTTCGACGATCTCGATCGAATAGTCCCTTTTGGAGTCCTGCAATGAAGCGTTTCCTCGGTTGCGCGGTCGCCGTCGCCCTCGTCGCCATCGCCCTCGTCGGCGGTGAGTCGGGTGCCGTCGCCGGCCACGGTTGTCACGGCCGCAAGTCCTGCCACGGCGGTCTCCTCGCCCGCCTCCACGCCAACAAGGGCTGCCACGGCGCGGCCGCTGCCGCTCCGGCGTGCGACGCCGGCTGCGAGGCTGCTCCGGCCCCGGCCGCTCCGGCTGGCTGCCACGGCGGCAAGAAGTCCTGCCACGGCGGTCTCCTGGCCCGCCTGCACGCCAAGCACGCCGCCAAGAAGGCCTCGCGTGGCTGCCACGGTGCGGCTGCTGCCGCCCCGGCTTGCGACGGCGGCTGCGACAGCGGCTGCGGAAGCTGCGGCGACGCCGCTCCGGTTTCGGGCGGTTGCGGAAGCTGCGGCGACGCCGCTCCGGTCTCGGGCGGCTGCTCGAGCTGCGGTGATGCGGTCGTCGAGGGTGCCCCGGTCTCGAGCGGCTGCTCGAGCTGCGGCGGTGCCGTCGTCGAGGGTGGTGCCGTCTCCGGCGGCTGCCCGAACGGTGACTGCAGCGGCGCCAGCGTGATCTCCGAGGGCGTGCCGACCGAGGCCGCCCCGGTCGTCGCCCCGGTCGAGGCGCCCGCCGCCCCGGCCGCTCAGGGCACCTGAGCCCGACTCGCCGCCATCGATCTCGGCCCCAGAGGCGGGGTCGATCGCGATCAGAGCACGACACGACCGGGCCTCCCGCAAGGGGGGCCCGGTTTTTTTCATGCCCGTCCGGCCCCCCGCGCGGCGGCCCCGTGGGCCACGGAGGCACGAGTTCCGTAGTCATTCCCGTGATCCCGGCGGGCCACGAGCCTCGCGACCGGCTCGGCGTTACGATGGCTCGGTCCCTTCCGCGATCGCCCTCCGGCCCCGCGTCCTGCCGAGCAGGCACACCGCCCCCGAGGCTCCCCCATGGTTGATACCGCGCCGCTCGCTCCCGTCCCCCCCGCCGCTCCGGTCGCCGAGCACTCCTGGCGGGGCTGGCTGGCCACGGCCGGGCTCGTGCTGGCCGGGCTCATGCTGCTGGGCGCCGCGGTCGTGCCGTGGTGGCTCTCCGAGCCCTCCCGGGTCACCGACTGGGTGCGTCGCAACGTCCCCAACCTCCACGGCACGGTGGAGATGGGCAGTGCCACCTTCACCTGGGCCGGCCCGATCGTCTTCGAGGACGTGGTCGTCGTGCCCCGGAGCGGCGCGCGGGAGCCCGTGCACATCGCCCGGGTCGAGGTGGAGCACGGCATCGCCGCGTTTCTGCTCTCCGGCGGCGACTGCGGCCGGGTGCGCGTGGAGGGCCTCGAGGCGCACCTGGTGTTCGACGACGAGCGCCATTCCAACGTCACCGGCCTGATCTACGATCCGGCGATCCCCGACGCCCCTCCGCCGAAGGAGAGCGGCCTGCGGATGCGGTTGGAGGTGGAGGACGCCCGGGTGCGGATCGAAGGCCCGTGGTCGGCGGATCGCTGGACCAGCGATCCGATCGACGTGAAGCTCCGTCTGGCGAAGTCGGCCTCCGGCGCCGGCAGTGAATGGACGCTCGAGCCGACGACGATCCTCGCCTCGGCGAAGCTCGAGCCGGGGGTGGCGCAGGGGGTGCTCGCGTACGCGGCGCCGATTCTCGCCGATGCCACGCGCTCGAGCGGCCGCTTCTCGCTCGCCCTCGACGGCGGCACGTTCCCGGTCGGTGCCCCCGAGAAGGCGACCTTTGCCGGCACGCTCACCATGCACGAGGTCGACCTGGGCCCCGGTCCGATGGTGGCCCGGATCCTCGCGTCGCTTCCGGGTGAGCTGCAGGTCCCGCCGGCGATCCGCATCGCCGACGATTCCCGGATCGCCTTCAAGATGGAGAACCGCCGCATGTGGCACGAGGGGCTGGAGTTCGGCGTGCCGCTCCCCAACGGGCGGCGACTCGACCTCGTCTCGAAGGGCTGGGTGGGCCTCGACGACCAATCGCTCGACATCGCCCTGGCGCTTCCCATCCCCGACGGCATGCCGGCCGAGCGGCCGGTGCTCTCCGCCCTCGGCGGCAAGACGATCTCCCTCGGCGTCGTGGGCAAGCTCGGCGAGCCCCGCGTCGACTTCGACGGCTCGATCCGCAGCGTCGCGGCCGACGTCGCCTCCGACGTCATCGGCGGCGTGATCGACCGGCTCCGTAACCGTCGCGGCGGCGCGAAGGCTGGGGCTGCGGCCGCCCCCCCGACCGGCCCGCGTCCCGGCTGGAGCCGTCCCGGATCCGCCGCGCCGACCGACACGGCTCCCCCTGCCGAGGTCGCCGCTGCGACCTCTCCGGTTGGCGCCGGCGATGCGGCCGAGGCACCGGCGGAGAGGCTCCCTCCGCCCCCGCCGCGGCCGGGCTGGTCGCCGGCGAAGCCGTCCGGCCAAGCGGCGCCCCGCCCCGAGGCTCCGGCGCGCCTGGCCGAGGATCGGACCGGCGCCAAGCCGATCGGCGGCACCGGGGGGGCGAAGTCGGGCGACGTCGCCGGCGGAGGCGCCAACGGCACTGCGGCGGACACCGGCGAGCCGCCGCGGGCCGGCGCCGCCCAGATCCTCGACCAGGTCCGCGACACCCTCGCTCCGCAGACGGCGGGCGATCCGCGGGCAGACCGGGTGATCGATCTGGTGGGCGGGCTGATCGACGAGGTGGCCAAGCGGCGGGCCGAGCGGGCCTCGGCGAACCGCGCGGCGGAAGAAGCGGCCGGTGGCTCCGCCGACGCCGGTGCCGCCGCTCCGGGCCGCGCCGCAGGGCAGGCCCCTCCGCCGGACGGCCCCCGCCGAGGCCGTCTCCTGCGGAGGCTCCTGCGCCCCGAAGCGGCCGGCACCCCCTGACGCGCGGCGTTCGTGTCGAATCCGCGTGTCGGCCGACCGTCGCCGACCGTCGCCTCCTCGTCGTGGCCCCTCAGCGCACCGGAAGCGAGGCGGGAACCGGCCGACGGGCCGGCCGTCGGCATCGCCCTCGTGCATCGATTCGACGATCTGCTAAACTCCACGCTCTTCCGCGACAGGCTTTCCGAGCCGGCCGCGGAAGCGTCCGCGGGCGTAGCTCAGTTGGTAGAGCGCTAGCTTCCCAAGCTGGATGTCGAGGGTTCGAGTCCCTTCGCCCGCTCTTGTTCGACTTCGAGGGGATTCGTGGCACGACCACGGGTCCCCTTTCTTTTTGGGGCTTCGCGGCGCGGGCCCTCTTGGCTCCCTGCTGCCGCACGCGCGGATGTCTGCCTGGGCCAACCCCCACACCGAACCCTGATGCCCCTGGGCAGAGGAACTCCAAGCCGGTCACGTTCTGCCGATTCACAGCGCCTCGCGAATGGCGGCGCGGATCAGGTCGCTGGCTCGTTCAGCTCCGGCCTGACTGACGTGATCGTCATCCCAAAAGAGCACGTCTTTGCCATCCAACACCCACACGTCCTGCTCGGGCGAATAAAACCGGTCCGCCACTGACACGATCCGGCAGAAGGGATATCGCTCGACCAGCTTTTTCAGCGACTCCCTGCCCTCGCGGTAGTCGTGCTGGCGTGCACCCGGAAGGGCCTGCAACACGCCCTCCTTCGGCCGCATGCCCAGATAGGAGAGATACTGCACGGCGTCGCCGTTGACATCGTACGGCGGAGGGGGCTGTTCGATGAGCAGCACGGTCGATCCCGCGCGCCCGCAGGCTTCGATCAGATCGTCGAAACGCTCGATGCGGCGGTAGTGATGCTCCCACCGCGAACCGAGGACGACGACTTTCGGCTTCCATCGTTCCAGGGCATCGAGCCGACCCTGGTCATAGGCCAACAGCTCCGCCCTGGTCATCCTGAAGTTCTTCCGCTTCGTCAGGTCGACCGGAACGGTGAGAAATGGCTGCTCGCCTGCCACCGCATAAAAACAGACTCCCTCTCCCAGATCACGACAGATCGTGTCGACGACTTCGCACCACATGAGCACGTGGGAGTCGCCCAACACCATGATCCGTGGATCCGAATCTCCATACCGGCGAACCACCCCGCCGGTGGCGAACGGCTTCTCCCCGGGAGAGGACACGGACGCATCGTCCCCCGCCTGTCGACGGGGTGCGTTCTCGGACCGCAAGCTGTAGGCGTCGTAGCGCCTGCTCTGAAACCGGCTCTTGTTGAACCCCGCGGTGTCGTACGTCTTCGTGCGGTAATGGAGGTGAGCGGAGGCTGCCAGACTGGCTGCCAGAAGGATGGCGATGACCCCCAGGGCCGAGGCGTCGCCGAGCGTGTACCGCAACGGCATTTCAACGAGGCGATGGCTGGCGACCGCCAGGAGAACGATCAGAGTCAGCATGGCGATCCAGGCACCCGGGCCGTCGCCGGACAGACCGAGGCTTTCTCCCAGCACGATCACCGGCCAGTGCCAGAGGTAAATCGCATAGGACATCCTTCCCAGCGCCGCCAACGGCGAAAGGGAAAGAAACCGGGTGACCGGATCTCGGCGTCCGTTGGAACAGGCGAGCACGAGGGCCGTGCCGATGGTCGGTACGGCGAGAGAGCCGGCGAAGCGTCTCTGCTCGTCGAACGCGATGCACGATCCAACGACCAGCACCAACCCGAGCATCGCGCCGGCCGAAGCCCACCGGGCGAATCGGGCCGGCACACGATCGGCCCGCAAGGCCGCCAGAAGAGCCCCCAGAGCCAGCTCCCAGCCGCGAGCGGGCAGGAGGTAGAAGGCAGCGGAGGGACTCCAGCCGCTGAAGGGCAGCGTGAGCGAGAACGACCCGGCGGCCACGACGGCCAGCACTGCCGGCAGATACCGGCGGCCGGAGCGCAGCACCCCCAGGACGAGGAGCGGATGGACGAGATAAAACTGCTCCTCGACCGAGAGCGACCACGTGTGGAGAAACGGCGTCCGTTGGGCGGATTGCGCCCAGTAGTCAGGCACCTGCTGCCAAAACAGAATGTTGGCACAGGAGATCGCCGCAGCCGCTCCCTGCTCCCCGTAGTGAATCGTCAGCGGCTTGAAGCAGACTGCCGCACTGACCAGCGACGTGACCAAGAGCATCACGAGCAGGGCTGGCAGGATGCGGCGAATCCGGCGCGTCCAGAAATGGACCAGCGAGAAAGTCCCCGCCTCCTCCTTCCGCTGGATGATGGAGGTGATCAGAAAACCGGAGAGCACGAAAAAAACGTCGACTCCCAGGTACCCGCCGCCCAGCCAAGGCGATCCCAGATGAAACAGCACGACCGCCACCACGGCGATCGCGCGCAGCCCGTCGATCTCCGGCCTGTAGTCGATCGGATGCATCGCGTCGGCTGGACGCGATGGGACGGCCTCGCGACACGCATCCGCTCCGCTACCGCCATCCGTCATGAGCAGCTCTCGCGGTGAGAACCCCGAGCCCGAAGTCGGTCGTTGATCCGGCTGACACAGCAGGAGCCACCACGACCAGATCGTTCGCGGCTCGCAGGCTGTGGCCAATGCGGTCCGCCGCCGGATGCGGCGGCAGACAACCCTGACACACCACGGCTTTTCGGGGCGGGGGGGCCGAAGTGGGCCATTCGGCCGGCCGTGCCCCGGCCGGGAGGGTCATGGATGGCTTCCACCGACAGCGAGCGCACCGGCCCGCGTCACTCGGCGGAAGTGCTTTGCCGTGGGCGCTGGAAACTCCTGGAGTATCCGCTTCCCAGGCTGGATGTCGAGGGTTCGATTCCCTTCGCCGGCGCTTTCGCGATTCAGCGGAACCGATCCGCTCGCGGGCGGCGTGTTCTGCGGCGGACTTCCCGCTGCAGCGGCAGCCGGATGTCGAGGCTCACCGCCCGGCCCTACTCGTGCTCGCCGGCGATGTGGGTGCCCCCGTCGGGATCGACGTCGACGTGCAGCCGCATCGGATGGCAGCAGACGGGGCAGT
>CAWUOA010000100.1:0-9889 GCA_963923225.1 uncultured Planctomycetaceae bacterium | reverse complement strand
GTCCTCGCCGGCGCCTGGTGCGGCGACTGCGTGAACCAGTGCCCGATCTTCCTCCGTTTCGCCGAGGCGAGTCCGGCGATCGATCTGGCGTTCCTCGACCGCGACGCCCGGCCCGACATCGCGGCCCACCTGCGCGTCTGCGGCGGGCAGCGCGTGCCGGTGCTCGCCTTCTTCAGCGAGGACTTCACCCCGATCCTCTTCTATGGCGACCGCACGCTCTCGGCCTACCGGGCCGCGGCGGCGGCGAGCCTGGGCGAATCGTGCCCCACGGGCCTCGTCCCACCGGCGGCCGACGCCCTGGCCGCGGTGACCGACGACTGGCTGCGGGAGTTCGAGCGCGTGCAGTTGCTCCTGCGACTCTCGGCGCGGCTCCGCCAGGCGCACGGCGACTGAGCGCCGCTGCATCGCTCCGCGTCGTCCACAGACTCCACCACGCCCCTTCCGCCGCCCCGATGCCTTCCGAGCCCATGACGACGCGCGAACGATGGACCGTCTATCCGCTCCTCTTCCTGGCGATCGGCCTGGGAGTGAGGGCCCAGACCCTCTCGCCGGACGTCGAGGGGGTGGTGCGGGTCGACGCGCTCGAAGCCTCGCGGGTGGTGTGCCGCGAACTGCGGGTCGACGCCGACGACGGCACGACGCTCGTCCATGCCGGGCGGGTGCGTGGCGGCGGCGGCGGTCGGATCGAGATTCGCGACGCGAAGGGGCGCGACTCGGTGGCGATCGGCACGAACCCCCGCCGTCGCGAGGGGGGCGTGGAGTTCTTCGAGACCGACGGCCGCGAATCGGCCCGCCTGACGACGACCGGCCTGGGCGACCCGCCCCCGGACGATCCCTCGCTCGAGGACGCGTCCGGGCAACCCTCACCGCCCACTGGCGAAGACGAAACCTCCCCGGAGGCGAGCTCCTCCGCCGACGCGTTGCCGACGCCGTGACCGGCCGTCGGGCGATTCCCGGCAGCTTTCAGTCGTCGAGCGTGCAGCCGATCTTCACCCGCACCTGCCAGTGGGCGATCCGGCCCCCCTCGATGTGGCCGCGGATCTCCTCCACCTCGAACCAGCGGAGGCTCTTCTCGTCCTGCTCCGCCTTGGCGACCGCGTTCTGGACCGCTCCCTCGATGCTCGTGTGGGAGGACCCCACCAGCTCGATCATCTTGTAGGTGTGCTCGCTCATGGTCGTCCCGGGGTTTTGAGTCACTGGGGAACGAGAACGAGTACGCCCGGCAGGACTCGAACCTGCAACCCTCGGTTCCGAAGACCGATGCTCTATCCAATTGAGCTACGGACGCGTGCTCTCGGGGCATTATAGGCGATCCACGGACGCTCTTCCGTCGGCTCCCGAACAATCGTCACCTCCCGCCCCACCGCGACTTCTTTCCGGCGACTCTGCCGGTCGGGCAAATCTGCCGATGCCAAACGTGGCGTCGAGCTGCGGCCGAGCGACCGGGAGGTGCCTCCCGGCGGGCCGGACGCTCCCGCCAGGCGGACCGTCGTCTCGCATCCCCCCTTCCCCGCACGCAGTCCGGTCGCTTTCGAGGAGTTCCCACCCATGCCAGTCGTCAATCCCCACGGATCGCCCTTCGCCGGTGCGCCGGCGGTTCGACTCGACGTCCGCTCGTTCCTCGTCGGCGGCGGCGCGATGCTCATGGTCGCCTGGTTCGGCCTCCTCAGCCCCGCCTGGCGGCAGCTCGCCGCCCTCGAGCGCAACGTCACCCACCTCTCCCGCTCGGTCGCCGATCTCAACGACACCGCCGCGGGAGCCAAGGGCACCAACGCCCTCCTCGCCCAGCTCCAGATCCAGGGCCGCCAGCTGGGAGAGGCCGAGGCGGCCTTCGCCCGCTACGAGAAGATCGTCGGCCGGATCACCGAGCAGGCCCGCTCCCTCGAGCAGGCCACCGCCACCCTCGAGGCGATCGACGCCCTCCACGCCGGCATCGCCGCCCGGGCCCCGAGCGTCGGCGAGGCGACGGGCGTGCTCACCGATCTCTCCGACCTCTCGGCGAAGGTCCAGGCGTCGCGCGACACCGCCCGCGAGGCCCGCTCGGCGCTGGCCGTCCTCGACGCGCTCCATCAGGATCTCACCGCCGGGATGACGAAGGTCGACGCCGTGGCTCCGGTGCTCCACGACGTCCAAGCGCTCGTCGGCCGCATCGCCTCGAGCGCCCCCGACGTGGCCCGTGCCGCCGAGGTCCAGGACCGGGCCGACGCCCTCCGCGAGGGCGTGATCGCCGGCGACGCCACGATCGAGGGCGTCCGCGCGCTGCTCGGCCGGATCGCCGACACCGCCGCCGACGTGACGAGAGCCGGTGAGGTGCAGGACCGCGCCGAGAAGTTCGAGCGGGCGGTGATCGCCGGCGAAAGCACCCTCGCCGCCGCCGAGGAGCAGGGCACCAGGCTCGCGCGGATCGCCTCCGACCTGGTCGCGGAGGCCTCCGTCACCGCCCCGGCCGAGGAGCGGCTCTCCCGCCTCCTCGCCCTCCAGGATCGGGTCGTCAGCGGCTCGGCCGCGATCGACGACGCCGCCACGAACCTCACCCGGCTCCACGACCTCCGCGACGGACTGCGGGACGCCTCGGGCACCGTGTCGGGCGTGCAGCACATGATCGTCGACGTCATGCTCCTCCAGCCGGCGGTCGACAGGGCCGTGGCCGCCCTCAAGCCGGTGATCGAGCTGACCCGCACCGCCCGGCAGGCCGATCCGGCGGCGATGTCCCCGCGGCCGGCCTCCGAGCGGACCGCCGACCGATCGACCGAGACGGCGATCCCGACCCCTCCTGCCCGTCCCGCCGAGACCAACCCGGTGGTGGGCGTGGCTCCTGCCGCCGACACGGTGAAGTGACCGGGCTCCGCGCCCGGCACGGACGAACCCCTGGTTGATGCGTCACCGGGGTCCGGCAACGGGCCCCGGTGACCGCTTTCATGGCGGACGGTTCCCTTCCGTCGGCCGAGCAGTCAGACTGTGGCCACCATGGGGGATCCGCACCGCACCATCGCCGAACCGCCGCGCTCGCTCTGGGCGGCCCTGCGGCACCTGGGGCCGGGGATCGTGCTGGCCAGCTCGATCGTCGGCAGCGGCGAGCTGATCGCCACCACGACGACCGGGGCCCAGGCGGGATTCCTCCTCCTCTGGCTGATCCTCATCGGCTGCGTGATCAAGGTGGCGGCCCAGGTCGAGATCGGCCGCGCCACGCTCGCCTGGGGCCGGACGCCGCTCGACGCCTTCGACCGCGTCCCCGGGCCGCGCTTCGCCGGCCGGGGCTGGATCTACTGGGCCTGGGTGGTGATGACGGCGCTGGTGCTCGTGCAGCAGGGGGGAATCCTCTCGGGCGTCGCCCAGACGCTCGCCGCAGGACTGCCGCTGACGCAGGCGGGCCGGGAATGGAACCGGGTCCACGACGAATCGGCCCGTGACCGGATCCTCGCCGCCGCCGCCCGCCACCGGGGGGACGCCGAAGCGGCCGACGCGCTCGACGCCAGGATGGCGGAGCTTGCCGCCGAGAAGGCGAGCCTCGTCAAGCCGGCCGACGAGACGGTGTGGGCGGTCGTCACCGGACTGGTGACGGCGGTGCTTCTCGGCGTCGGCCGCTACACGCTCATCGAACTGGTCTCGATCCTCCTGGTCGGCACCTTCACGCTCGTCACGCTCGTGGCCCTCGGGATGCTCCAATTCGACCCCGCCTGGGCGATCTCCGCGCGGGAGTTCGGCAGCGGACTCGCCTTCCGTCTCCCCGAGGCGCGCAACGACTTCTCCCCGCTGCTGACGGCGCTGGCCACGTTCGGGATCATCGGCGTCGGTGCCAGCGAGCTGATGGTCTATCCCTATTGGTGCCTGGAGAAGGGCTACGGCGTGGCGGTGGGTCCGCGCGACGACAGCGAGGCGTGGGCCCAGCGGGCCCGGGGCTGGCTCCGCGTCATGCAGCTCGACGCCTGGGCGTCGATGGCGGTCTACACCGCCGTCACGATCGCCTTCTATCTCCTCGGCGCCGCCACGCTCGGCCGGCTCGGCCTGGTGCCCGAGGGGAGCGAGATGGTGCGGACGCTCGGCGCGATGTACGCGCCGGTGTTCGGCGCCTGGGCCAACGGCGCCTTCCTCGTCGGCGCCTTCGCCGTCCTCTATTCCACGCTCTTCGTCGCGGCCGCCGGCAACGCCCGGATGGTGGTCGACGGCCTGATTCTCGCAGGCGTCCTCCCCGGCGACGCCGCCAGCCGCACCGCCTGGAACCGGCGCTTGTCGGTGGCCTGGCCGCTGGTGGCGATGGTGCTGGCGCTGGCGATCCGGGCCCCCGTGACGATGGTCCTGGCCAGCGGCATGGCGCAGGCGGTGATGCTCGCGGCCCTCGGCGTGGCGGTGCTCTGGTTCCGCTGGCGGGCGCTCGATCCCCGCCTCCGTCCCGGCCCCGCCTGGGACGCGCTCCTGGTGGTCTCCTCGATCGGCTTCATCGTCATCGGGTCATGGACGCTCTGGGAGCGGGCCTCGACGCTGCTGGGATGGAAATGACCACCGCCGTCCCCGTGGCCGCGGGAGACGACCGCCCCACGGTCCGCCTCCGCTTCGTCGGGTTCTGGGACGGCTTCGACCCGCACGACAACTTCTTCACCCGGCTCCTCGCGCCGCGGTGGCGGATCGACCAGGACGCCGACCCCGACTTCATCCTCTACACCACCGTCGGGGCGCGGCGGCGCGACTGGCTCCGCTACGACTGCACGCGGATCTTCTTCACCGGCGAGAACGTCGGCCCCGACTGGCTCAATTGCGACTGGGCCTTCACCTTCCGCCACGATCCCCATCCCCGCCACCGCCGCCTGCCGCTGTGGGTGCTTTACGCCGACGCCGCCGGGCTCGTGAAGCCCGCGGCGATCGACGCGGAGGCGATCCTGGCCGGCAAGGACCGCTTCTGCGCGTTCGTCGTCTCCAATCCCCTCTGCCGGACGCGGAACGACTTCTTCCAAAAGCTCTCGCGCTACCGGCGCGTCGACTCCGGCGGGAAGCTGTTCAACAACGTCGGCGGACGCGTCGCCGACAAGCGTGCCTTCCTCGCCGGCTGCCGGTTCACGATCGCCTTCGAGAACGAATCCTCCCCCGGCTACACCACCGAGAAGGTGGTCGAGCCGATGCTCGTGGACTCGATCCCGATCTACTGGGGCGATCCGCTCGTCGGCCGCGACTTCGACACCACGAGCTTCCTCTCCGCGCACGACTCGCCGTCGCTCGACGACCTCGTGGAGCGCGTCGTGGCGGTCGATCGCGACCCGGCGCTGTGCGCCCGTCTGCTCGAGCGGCCGTGGCTGCGCGGCAACCGGGTGCCGGCCTGCGCCGATTCCCGTGCGATCCTCGCCCGGTTCGAGGAGATCTTCACGACGCCGGTGGACCCGGTGGCCCGGCGGCGCGGCCTGGCGCGGACGCTCAAAGTCCACCGCCTCCCGGCGGTGGCGGCGAGCATCGGCCACCGCCTGCGGAAGCGCTGGCTCAAGCTCACCGTGCCGAGATAGGCACCAGCGGCGGCGTGTCGGTCGGCGCGAATCCCGGCACCCCCTGCGTCGTCACCGGCACCGGGGTGATCGGCGACACGAAGGCCGGCTGCGGCGGCGCGAAGGGGGCGACGGGAACGGCGAGGGGCTGGCCCGGAACCGGCGCGGGCGCCGCGCCGCCGAAGGGGGTCACCGCCTGCTGCGGCAGGGCGGCGCCGACGGTGACCGGCACCGGCTGAGGCCGCGAGCGGGCGTTGACGTCGTCGATGAGGGCCTGCACCTCGGGACGCATGCCGAGACCGCGGTGGTAGAAGACGTCCGCCGGCGTGACGCCGAAGCGGCCGTAGAGGACGGCGTTGGCGTTGTTGTCGACGGAGAGGTCGCTGCCGCCGAGCGAGACGCCGGCGAAGAGGCCGCGGCTGCGGGCGTAGGAGTAGATCTCGGCGCCGAGACGGGCGTCGGTGCCGGCGACGGCGCTACGGCCCACCGGGCCGGCGGCGATCGAGGCGTCGGCGCCGAGGGTCACCTTCTGGCCGTTGAGGATCCCCTGGAGGCTCCGTGGCGTGGCGAAGACGAGGACGATGTCGGCCGCCTGCACGCCGGCCTGGAAGCCGATGCTGCCGCCTCCCATCGTCACCATCACCGGCGGGCTCCACGTGCGGTCCTGATTGCGGACCATGAGCACGCCACGGCCGTAGTTCACGCCGAGGATGAAGCCCCCCTTGATCATGTTGGGGAAGATCGCGATCCCCTCCGCCGCCTGGAGCATCGCCGGGGGCACCGTCTCCATCTGGATGGCGAAGAACTGGTCGAGCGCCTGCCTCGCGCCGACCACCGTCTGCGTCTCCTGATCGCCGCCGATCAGCGGCGACGGGGCGGCCGGCAGCGGATAGGACGGGGAGGCGGCGTAATTGCCCTGGGGAGGGGCGAACGCCCCCTGCACCGGCACCGGCTGGGGGGCGCCGAAGGGCACCTGCGCGGCGGCCGGAACGGCCCCCAAAGCCGCGAGGGAGATCAGCGCCGGGCAGAGGAGACGACGACGGACCTGCGGAACCATGGCGCATCCTTTCGCGGGGGACCCCTTCTCTCGCTGGGGTCCGGGTTTGCCGCGGATCGTATCCCTCCCCGCCAGACGGGTCGATTGCAGTTTTCCCCCCTCGGGCGGCCGTGCACCACCCCGTCAGTCGGGAGAGACCCGGACCGCGCCGACGGCCTTGAGAATGGCATCGGCGACCTTCGGCAGCGGCACCACCTCGTCGACCGCTCCCGCCTGGACCGCCGCCCGCGGCATGCCGTAGACGATGCAGGTCTTTTCGTGCTCGGCGATCGTCCGCCCGCCGAGCCGATGGATCGCCTGCATCCCCAGCGCCCCGTCGGTGCCCATTCCCGTCAGGAGCACCGCCACCACGTTCGCCCCCGCCACCTCGGCCGCCGAGCGGAAGAGGACGTCGACGCTCGGACGGCAGTGGTGGATCGGAGGGCTCTGGAGGATCCGCGCCCGGTAGCCGTCCTTGTCGCGGGCGATCGCCAGGTGGTGGTCACCCGGGGCGATGAGGCAGGTCCCCCGTTCGAGCCGCATCCCGTCGGCCGCCTCGCGGACGTCCAGATCGGAGAGGGCGTCGAGCCGGGCCGCGACCGCCTTGGAGAAGTAGGGGGAGATGTGCTGCACGATGGCGATCGGCGGCAGCCCCGAGGGGAGCTGCGGCAGCACCGTGCGCAGCGCCTCGACGCCGCCGGTCGAGGCCCCGATGACGATCAGCGTCCGCGGGTCGATCCGGCCGGTGAACGCGGAAGGCCGCGCCGCCGGCGGCACCGGCACCGGCAGGCCCGGTGACGGCCGCACCGGGGGGCCAGGACGCGCGGCCACCGCCGCACCCCCATTCGCGGCGGGCTCGGACGGTGCGCGACCGATCCGACGGAACCGCCCCGACGCGGCGGCCGCCTTGACGTGGTAGGCGATCTTGCCGGCGAGATTGCCGACCGACATCGTGCCGTTGGGCTTGGCGAGGACGTCGACGGCGCCGGCCTCCATCGCCTCGAGCGCCGCCTGCGACCCGGACTGCGTCAGCGAACTGACCACCACCACCGGCAGCGGGTGGTGCTCCATGAGGATGCGGAGGAAGGTCAGGCCGTCCATCCGCGGCATCTCGAGGTCGAGCGTGAGCACGTCCGGATCGAGGCGCACGATCTTCTCGCGCGCCACGTATGGGTCGCAGGCCGTGCCCACCACCTCGATCTCCGGATCGAGCGACAGCGCGTCGGAGAGGGCCTTGCGCACCAGCGCCGAGTCGTCGACGACGAGGACACGGATCCGTCTCGGGGTGTCGTTCATGGCTCCATTCCCCGCCGCCCTCGGCGCGGCTCACTCCGGCCTCATGTAGACGCTCGGCCACACCGGCGCCAGCCGGTGGGGGATGCCGATGAGGCTCTCCGAGTGGCCCACGAAGAGATACCCGCCCGGCGCGAGCATGTCGGTGAGCCGCTCGACGAGGTGCGTCCGCGAGGGGACGTCGAAGTAGATCATGACGTTACGGCAGAAGATCACGTCCTGGCCGCGGGCCACGGGGTAGGCGTCCTGGAAGAGATTCACCCAGTGGACGGCGACGTGGCGGCGCAGGTCCTGCTTCACGCGGAGCCAGCCCTCCCGCTCCCCGATCCCCCGCTGGAACCAGCGCTGCCTCCATTCGGCCGCCGGGAGGACCACCTTCTCCTCCTCGTAGATCCCCGACCGGCAGCGGGCGAGCATGCGCTGGGAGATGTCGGAGGCGTCGATCTGCCAATGGAGCCAGGGATGGGTGCGGGTGAACTCCCCGAGCACGATGGCCATCGTGTAGGCCTCCTCGCCGCTCGACGCCGCGGCCGACCAGAGGCGCAGCGGCTCGAGCGTCGACTGCCGGCCCTGGGCGAGACGCGGGAGGAGGTGGGTGGCGAGGAGGTCGAAGTGTGCCGGCTCGCGGAAGAAGTGGGTGTGGTTGGTGGAGATCAGATCGATGAGGGAATCGATCTCGTCGTCGCTGCCCGGCGCCGAGAGCAACGCGCAGTACTCCTCGTAGTCGGCGAGCCCCAGCGATTGCACGCGCTGGCGGAGGCGGCTGGTGACGAGGCTCTGGCGATCGGCCCCGAGGCGGATCCGGCTGCGCTCGTAGACGAGGTTCGCCAGGAACTCGAAGGCCCGTGCCGAGAGGGGGAGTTCCGGGGGGAGGAGCATACGGGTGCCGGCAGAGGCTTCGGTCAGTCGACCTCGTTCATTCTACCCCTCGCCTCGCGGCGCCGGCCGCGGAGGGCTCCGCGGTCGCGGCCCCGTCTCAGAAGTCCCTGAAGTTCTTGTCCTCGGCGTCGTCGGAGGCCGCGGCGTGCTCCGGCATCGGGATGTGGGCCATCGTCCGTCTCGAGTCGCGGAGTCGTGCCCCCTTGGCCGCCGGGGCGACCGCGGGGGCGGGAAGGCGGGGGACACGTGGCGCGGCCAGACGCGGAGCCTGGCCTGGCGTCTGGAGCGTCATCGGCCCCGCGGCCCCCACCAGCGCCCGGAGATGGAGGACGAGATCCTGGAGATTGCGGGCTTGGGAATTGAGCTCCTCGGCGGCGCTGGCGGTCTCGGCGGCGCTCGAGGCGTTGGCCTGGGTGACCTTGTCCATCTGCGTCATCGCCAGCCCCACCTGCTGGATCCCCTGCGCCTGCTCCTTGGCGGCGGTGGAGATCTCGGCCACCAGGCCGTCGGCGGCGCCCACCTTCTGCACGATCTCCTGCAGCGACTCCCCCACCTTCTCGCAGCTCACGCTGCCGCGGCGGCTGTTGGCGATCGCGGCCTCGATCTTGTCGGCCGTCTCGCGGGCGGCGGCGGCGCTGCGCTGGGCGAGGGAGCGGACCTCGTCGGCCACCACGGCGAAGCCGGCGCCGGCCTCGCCGGCCCGGGCCGCCTCGACGGCGGCGTTGAGGGCGAGGATGTTGGTCTGGAAGGCGATCTCGTCGATGTTCTTCACGATCTTCGCCACCTCGGCGCTCGACGCCTCGATCGCCTGCATGGCGGTGTTCATCTCGGCCATCGTCTCGGCGCCCGCCTGGGCGGCGTGGCGGGCCTGGGTGGCGAAGGCCTTGGCCCGCTCGGCGTTGTCGGCGGTGCTGCGGATCATCACCGACATCTGCTCGAGGGCGGCGCTGGTCTCGGCGACGCTCGATCCCTGCTCCGCACACCCCTCGGCGAGCGACTGGCTCGACGAGGTGAGCTGCGAGGAGGCGCTCGAGGTGTGCGTGGCACCCGACTCGAGCGAGTCGGAGACGCCGCCGAGCTCGCGGCGGGCGGTGCGCACCGTCCACCAGCCGATGAGGAGGCCGGCGAGGGTGGCGAGGAGGAGGTTCGTGAGGATCGCCACGTAGCTCGAGTTGACGATCTTCGCCGCGGTCGCGGTGGATTCGTCGGCGAG
>CAWUOA010000099.1:0-9890 GCA_963923225.1 uncultured Planctomycetaceae bacterium | reverse complement strand
CCGAGGCTCGTGGAACTGCTCGGGGAGCTCGAGCGGGTCGAGGGCCTCGAGTGGATCCGGCTGATGTACCTCTACCCCGAGCACTTCTCCGACCGGCTCGTGGGCACGATCGCCGACTCGAAAAAAATCGTCCCCTACCTCGACATGCCGCTCCAGCACGCCAGCGACCCGGTCCTCAAGCGGATGCAGCGGCGCGTGATGCGGAAGCCGACCGAGACCCTGCTCGAAAAGCTGCGGAAGGGGATCCCCGGGCTCGTCCTGCGGACGACGTTCATCACCGGATTCCCCGGCGAGACCGACGCGCAGTTCGAGGAGCTCGTCGACTTCGCCCGGAAGTGGCGCTTCGAGCGCGTGGGGACCTTCACCTACTCCCTCGAGCCCGACACCCCGGCGGCCAAGCTCGACGGCCATCTCCCCGAGGAGGTGAAGGCCGAGCGGCGCGACCGGTTGATGGAGATCCAGCAGGGGATCGCCCACGACCATGCCCGGAAGCAGGTGGGCAGGACGCTCGACGTGATCATCGACGCCCCCAGCGGCGAGCGCGACGACGTCTGGCTCGGCCGCTCCGCCGGTGACGCCCCCGACATCGACTGCCTGGTGTACGTCACCGCCGAGGGGACGGGGCCGGAGAGGCCGCTGCAGGGGAAGATCCTCCCGGTGGAGATCGTGGCCTCGAGCGGGTACGACCTGGCCGGCGTGCCGGCGGAGGGCTGAGGCATGGCCGGCACGCGCGTCTGGACCGTTCCGAACATCCTCTCGGCTCTGCGACTCAAGCTCGCGATCGTGTTCTTCGCGCTTTTGGAGCAGGGGGGCTACTCCGCGGCGCTGGCGGCGTTCGTCGTCGCCGCCGGCACCGACTGGGTCGACGGCTGGTACGCGAGGCGCTACGGGCAGGTGAGCCGGCTGGGGCGGATCCTCGATCCGCTCGTCGACAAGGTCCTCGTGTGTGGGGCCTTCATCCTCCTGGCGGCGCTGCCGGGCAACGCGATCGCCCCCTGGATGGCGGTGGTGGTGGTCGTGCGGGAGCTGGTGGTGACCGCGGTGCGCGCGGAGATGGAGCGGGCCGGCCGTGACTTCTCCGCCGGCATGGCCGGGAAGCTGAAGATGGTGCTGCAGTGCGCGGCGGTGGTCGTGGAGCTCGCGCGGCTGGCGTTCCCGGGCGAGTACGCCGCCGTCGAGGGGCTGCGGCCGGGCTCTTGGCTGGCGCTCGGCGCGGTGGCGCTGACCGCCTGGAGCGGGATCGAATACGTCGTGAAGGCCTGGCCGGTGATCACGGGCCCCGAGCCGCAGGCGCGATGACGGCGATGCGTCTCCTCGCCGATTCCGTCGCCCTTCCGGTGAACCCGGCCGAACTGGCCGTGTGGGGCCTGGCGCTCGCGGCGAGCGGAGCGGTCGTCGCCGCCATCCGCCGGACGGAGGCCGCGGGGGGAGAGGCCGTGCCGGGGCGGCCCTGGCCGGTGGCGGAGTGGTCGGGCGTCGACGTGTTCTTCCTGTGCGGCGTGGTGGTCTTCTCGGCGGGGATCTTCGGCCTCCTCCCGCCGGCCGATGCGGCGCTGCGGACGCGCTTGAGCGCCGGGGCCTTCGGGCTCCTCGCCGGCGCGGTCGCCATCGTCGCCTTCCTGCGGGCGCGCGGGGCGTCGTGGCGGTCGATCGGGCTGTCGAGCTTCGATCCCGCCGGCGATCTGCGGCTGGCGGCGGCGGGGACGGTCCTCGTCGTCGGTCCGCTGCTCGCCGTGGCCACGGCGCTCGACCGGCTCGTCCCCTACGAGCATCCGGTCGTCGACGTGATGGCCGACGGCCGCGGCCCGCTCGACGTCCTGGCGGTGGTCCTCGCGGCGGTGGTCGCGGCGCCGATCACGGAGGAGCTCCTTTTCCGGCGGGTGATCCTCGGCTGGCTCGACAAGCGTTTCCCCTCCCCCGGCGGCGTCACCGCGATCCTCGTGTCGGGCGTCGCCTTCGGCTTGGCCCACCTGGGGCAGGGGCTCGCGGGACTGCCGCTGGTGGTCCTGGGGGTGGTCCTCGGCGAATTGGCCCACCGCCGCGGGTCGCTCGTGCCGGCGATCCTGCTCCACGCCCTCTTCAACGGCGTGAGCGTCGCCTTGCTGCTCCTTCAGCCCGGGAGCCGGTAGGGCCCCGGAGCGGTTCAATCGCCGGGGCCGGGCGAACCGATATGGTCTGCACGGCGGGCCGGGGCGCACAATTGGCTCCCGCCCCGCCACGAGGAGCCCTTTTTTGGCCCGTCCGATCGCCACCCGGATCACCGACTTCCTGGCCTACGCCGCCGTGCGGGTGGCGATCTGCGTCATCCAGGCGCTCCCCCGGCCGGCCTGCGAGCGCGGGGCCCGCGGCCTGGCCCGTTTCGTGGCGCGGCGCCTGAAGATCCGCCGCGGGGTCGTCCGGGACAATCTCCGCACCGCCTTCCCCGCCTGGGGCGAGCCGGAGATCGACCGCACCATCGAGGGGATGTGGGAGCATTTCCTCCTGATGGTGGTGGAGATCGCCCACGCCGGCCGCGTCATCGGCAAGACCACCTGGCGGCGCCATCTCCGCATCCACGGCATGGAGCGGATGGTGCGGCTCTTGTGGGCCGATCGTCCGAAGGTGATCCTCTCCGGCCACTACGGCAACTTCGAGCTCGCCGCCTACCTCTTCGGGGTCTTCGGGTTCCGGATCTTCTCGGTGGCGCGGGAGCTCGACAATCCGCTCCTCGACCGGTTCGTGACGGAGTTCCGCGAGTCGCGCGGGCAGCGCATCCTCCCGAAGAAGGGGAGCGCGCCCGACGTGACCCTGGCCCTCGAGGCCAACGGCGCCATCGGCCTGCTCGGCGACCAGGCGGCGGGGCCGAAGGGATGCTGGGTCGAGTTCTTCGGCCGCCCGGCGAGCGTCCACAAGGCGATCGGCCTGTTCGCGGTGTCGAGCGGGGCGCCGATCATGGTCTGCTCCGCGACGCGGCGCGACGGGCTGTTCGACTACGATCTCCGCATCGAGGGGACCGCCGACCCGGCCCTCGGACAGCCGGAGACCGCCGGCCTGAAAGAGGTGTCGCAGTGGTACACCTCGCTGCTGGAGCGCTCCATCCGCCGGGCGCCGGAGCAGTACTGGTGGGTGCACCGCCGATGGCGGGGAGAGCCGCCCCAGGCTACAGTACCCCGACGCGCCGACCCCTCGCCCGCTCCGCGGGCGGCGTGAGTCGCGATCCACACAGACCCGGTCGACCGGGCCGTTCCCTCCATGGCCGACTGGGTGCCGATCGCCGCCGCCTCCGAGTGCCCGCCGGGCACGAGCCTGGAGCGCGTCGTGGGGGAGCGGATCGTGGCCCTGTTCAACGTCGACGGCGCGTGGCACGCCATCGACGGGCTCTGTCCCCATCAGGGGGGCCCGCTCGGCAAGGGGCGCCTCTGCGGCGCGGTGCTCACCTGCCCCTGGCACGGGTGGCAGTTCGACGTGGCGAGCGGACGGCACCTCCTCTCGCCGACGGTGGTGCAGCCCCGCTTCGAGGTCCGTGAGGAGGCGGGCGCCGTCCTGGTGCGGGTCGTCGACGGGTCGCCCGTCGCCGTCGGCCCGCAGGCCGGGGGGGA
The DNA here is from genome assembly GCA_963923225.1 of uncultured Planctomycetaceae bacterium. Taxonomy (GTDB): domain Bacteria; phylum Planctomycetota; class Planctomycetia; order Pirellulales; family UBA1268; genus QWOP01. The sequence goes on along the minus strand of CAWUOA010000099.1, from coordinate 6,312 downwards.
GACGGCGTGATCGACATCCGCTGCTTCCGAAACGGTGACCCCCCACGGCTCGCCGAGACATGGCGGGCGGCGGATCTCGGTCCCGCGGCGATGCAGCCGATGACGACCGCGATGCTCGAGGCGGCGGTCTTCTCGAAGCCCTACTTCGACCCTCGCGGGCTCCTGGTGGCGCACGACGACGGCCGGATGCTCGGCTTCGCGCACGCCGCCTTCGGGCCCAATGCCGACCGATCCGCGATCGACACCCGCGAGGGCACGACGCTCCTGGTGGCGGTGGTGCCCCACCCCGAGCAGGAATCGACCGCCGACCGGCTCCTGGCGGCGAGCGAGGCCTACCTCCGCCAGCGCGGGGCGCGGGTCCTGTACGGCGGCGGCTCGGCCGCGATGCGCGGCTTCTACCTCGGGCTCTACGGCGGCTCGGACCTCCCCGGCGTGCTCGACTCCTCGGCGGTGCTGCAATCGACCTTCCGTCGGGCCGGGTACGTGGAGCACGACCGGGTCGCCGTGCTCCGCCGGGCGCTCGCCGGATTCCGGCCGCCCGTGAACCGCACGCAGCTGGCCATCCGCCGCACGACGCAGCTGCGCGCCATCGACGAGCCCGCCCGCCGCACCTGGTGGGAGGCCGCCACGACGACGGGCATGGCGCTGCGGCGCTACGAGCTGGTCGCGCCGGGGGCGGAGCGGATCCTCGGGTCGGCGTCGTTCTGGGACATGCAGCCGCTGGCGAGCGTGTGGGGCGTGGCGGCGGCGGGGCTGCTCGAGGTGGAGGTCGAGGGGGGGCGGCGACGGGAGGGGCTCGCCCATTTTCTCCTCGCCGACGCCTTGCAGGATCTCGCCCGCGAGGGGGTGGCGCTGGTGGAGACGCACGCCTCGCGCTCCAACGTCCCGGCGCTGATGCTGTTCTCGAAGCTCGGCTTCGAGGCGGTGGAACACGGCACGCTGTTCCGCAGGCCCGACTGAGCCGTCAGTCGCGGACGGCGGCCGAACGCTCGCGCCGCGCGATCTCCTCGACGTGCGCCGCCACCGCGGCCTGGATCTCCGCGAGCGGCCCCTCGGCGGCCGCGAGGCGCCGCGAGAGGGGAGCGGAGCCGCCGTCGCGGCGGAGGTCGGCGAGATACTCCTGCAGCACGCGCCGCCGCGCGGGGGTGGTGTGGAGGAGCCAGTGGACCCAGGCCCACGCCTCGGCGTAGTGGTCCTGCGTCATCTCGCCGGCGGACGCGAGCGACTCCAGGCGCGCGAGGTCGATCCGCCACGTCCCCTCGAGGAACCGGCCCGAGAGGTGGGCCGCATGGTGGGCGTGGGTCCCCTCGGCGCCGCGCGGGAGCTCGTAGTGCTCGGCGATCCCCTCGTCGAGCCACAGGGGCACCGTGGGCACGACGGCGTGGACGTAGCCGTGGGTCGTCTCGTGGCGGAGATCCTCGGCGATGCGGTCCTGCCAGGGGGCGAAGACCGCCAGCGTGGTGTCGGTCTCGATGAAGAACGCGCGGCGGACCGGGAAGCCGGGGAAGTGCCGGGCGGCGAAGGCGTCGTAGCGTGCCGGGTCGGAGAACAGGTAGAGCCGGACCGGCTCGTCGGAGATCGGCAGGCCGAGGTCCTGCGACACCTCGGCGCGGAGCGCCTCGAGGTCGCGGAACAGACGGTGCTGCTCGGCGAGATTGAAGTCGGCCTGGATGACCAGCTGCCCCGCGCGGACGCTGCTCGTCGAGGGGACGTCCTCCTTCCAGCCGAAGGGGGCCGCGTCGAAGCGCGTTCCATCGAGCGCGGCGCCCTCGAGGATCGTCCCGTCGATCGCGCCGACGGCGGCGAGGTGCCGGCACCCTGCGATCGCCGCGGCCGAGACGAGCAGCGCGACGAGAGCGGCCCGCGGGCACGCGGTGGGGGACGGCGGTCGGCGGCTGGCGGGGAGCGGCATGGGCGGGTCCGGGAGTGGGCGGAAGGGTAGCCGCCGGGCCGGCCCGGTCCCAGCCCAGAGTGGCGGGGAGAAAACGGGGATCTCCGGGCGGTTCACCCCTCCCGCCCGGCGGCCCCGCCGCCGCGACCGCGGGACGCGAGGGAGGCCAGCGTCCCGGCGAGGACCTCCCGGCTCGTCGGCCTCCCCAGCACCGCCGCGGCCCCGGCCGCGAGGGCGTCGGCGCTCGAGTCCCCGCGGGGGAACGAATCGAGGAGCACCGTCGCCAGCCCCGGGCGGTTGGCCGAGAGGAGACGCAGCCACTCGAGATCCTCCGGGGAGAGCCCCCGGACGTCCCACACCAGGATCGGCTCGAGCGTGTCGATCGACGGCCGGCCGACCCGCGTCGCGCCGGTTCGGTGGCCGCAGACCCGCACGAGATCGACGAGCCCCTCGAGGTCTTGGCGGTCGCCCGCCACCACGGCCACCGCGCCGTGCGGCGGCGCCGCGGAGGGGGCGAGCGCGGCGTGGCCGGCGAGGATCCGGTCCTCCCTTCGCGACGTGGGGGGAAGCCCGATCGATCCGGCCGTGCCCCGGTCGAGATCGGCGAACCAGGCCGCGAGCCGGCCGGCCAGGTCGTGCCAGGGGATCTCTTCCACGCCCGGCAGCGTCGGGCCGCTGCGGCGCCGGCCGTCGGCCAGGCTTCCCGAGACGGCGACCACCGGCACCAACGGCAGCCGCCTCGTCACCCCGAGCACGCGCTCGGTCGTCCACTCGCCGGCGCGGTCGTCGGCCAGGACGATGCAGTCGGGGGGAGCGGGGAGCGGAGGGCCGCGGTCGAGCGCCTCGCGGAGCGTGACGACGCAGCCGGGCACGCCGGCGAGGGCCGCGCGGGCGGCGTCCAGTTCGACCAGGCCGGCGCGGCCCAGCCAGAGGACATGCCGGGCGCGGCCGCGCGGTGGATCGGGTTCCATCGTCGACACGCCTCGGAAGGGGGCCGCGTCCTGCGGAACGGGGGACTCCGAGGAGCCTCCCGGGCGCGGAACGGTACCGTGGCGGACGGGTCGGGGCAAGACGGGAGGACTGCGTCGTCCGGGTGCGGAGACATGCCGGACGGCGGGGTTGACCCGGATTCCGCGCCACGGACAATGCTCCTCGCGCGGGGTCAGGAAGACCGCGGCGCGAAGGCACGATCGATCGACCCGATCGACGTGCGGACGACATCAGGCAGGAGGCCGACATGGGGCGGGACGCGTTTTCGGCGGGGGACGGCGCGCGGGAACCGGCTGGGGAGATCGCCGCGGACGGCGTGCGGCGCGGCGCGGGAGTGCGACTCTCCACGCTCCTTCCCCGGGCCCGCTTCGTGGCTTGTGACGACATCGTCGCCCGGGGCTGTCACGACGATCCCCGCGCCTGCCGCGAGGGGGACGTGTTCGTCGCCCGGCTCGACGCCGCCGCCGACGGACACGATCTGGCCGCCCAGGCGATCGCCCGGGGCGTGTCGGGGATCGTCGCCGAGCGGATGATCCCCACCTTCGGCGTTCCGCTGTGCCTCGTGGCCGACAGCAACTGGGCCCGGTCCCGGATCGCCCACGCCCTCGCCGGTGATCCCGCCCGGCGGATGCGCGTGGTCGCGGTCACCGGCACCGCCGGCAAGACGACGACCGCCTGGCTCACCGCGTCGGTCCTCTCCGAGGGAGGGGCGCGCGTCGGCGTCCTCTCCGACCTCGGCTGCCTGGACGGCGATTCCACCGATCCCGTCGCGGCCGCCTGGCAGACGCCGGCGGCGCTGGCCGGCTGGCTCGCCCGCCTCGCCGACAGCGGTTGCACGCACGCGGTCGTGGAGGTGTCGAGCACGATGCTCGCCGCCGGGATGCTCGCCGGGGTGGAGTGCGACTCCGTCGTGGTCACCAACCTCCGCCGGGCCCATCTCGACAGCCACGGCACCGTCGAGGCGTATCACGCGATCAAGACGCGGATCCTCGACGCGCTGGGAGCCGGCGGAAGCCTGGTGGCCGGCGTCGACGATCCGGCCGTCGGGCGGCTGGCCGCGCGGCACCGTGCGGGCGGTGGATCGACCGTGACCGTCGGCCTCCGCGGCCGGGTTCGGGTCGGCGCCAGCGCCGTGGACCGGAGCCTCGGCGGGCAGACGTTCCTCCTCAGGCACGCCGGCGACTCCGGCGTGGTGACGGTGGGGACGCCGGTGGCGTCGTTCGTGCGCGACGGCCTCTGCGCCGCCGCGGTGGGCCTCCGCGAGGGGATGACGCCGGGCCTCGTGGCACGCGGGCTGGAGGCGGCGGGGAGCGTGCCCGGGCGGATGAGCCGGATCTGCCGCGGGCAGGACGCCCACCTCTTCGTCGACCTGCCGACCAGCGGCCACGCGCTGGCAAGCACGCTCTCGAGCCTGCGGCGGCTCACGCCGGGGAGGCTCCTGGTGCTGGCCGAGGAGACGGCGCTGGGCGGGCTGGGCGGCGCGCGGCGCTTTCCCGAGCGGGCCGCGCGGTGGTGCGACGACTGCCTGGTCGTTCCCGCGGGGATGCTCGAGCCGGGCGCGGGCAGCCGGCAGCTCGCCGCCTACGCGCGGGTCGATCGGCTCCTCTCCGGCCTCGGCCGGCGCGACTGCGTCCTCGTCCTCGGACGGACCCCCGCCGGCCGGCCCGGGCCCGGCGATCCGGGGGAGTCGCAGATTCCGCTCTCGGTCGTCGTCGACGCCTGGATGGAGGTCGCCCATCCGCCGGTTCGGATCGGCGCCCCGCGACGGGCGGCCTGAGCCGACCTCCGCCATGGACGGCGGATGCCGCGCCGGACCACAATCGTCCTCCCGGCGGCGCTGCCGTCCGGCGGTGGACAGGACCGTTCGTGCGATCAGCGTGGGAGGTGTCCGTGGCGACGAATGACCATTCCGGCGGCGGATCGCGTGACGGCGGCCAGGGGCCGTTCGACGATCTCGGCGTGGCCGTCGGCGAGTCGGAGCCGCTGGCGCCCCACACCTGGCTCGGGGTCGGCGGGGCCGCGCGATGGTTCTGCGAACCGGTCGACGTGGCCGCCCTCGAGCGGGTCGTGCGACGCTGCCGCGAGCGGTCGATGACGCTGCGCGTGATCGGCGGGGGCACCAACGTCCTGGTGCCCACCTCGGGCGTGGACGGGATGGTGGTGCGGCTGTCGGCGCCGGCCTTCTCGAGCGTGACCGTGGAGCGGCCGGCGATCGTGGCGGGGGCCGGCGCCAAGCTCGTGCACGTCGTCTCGGCGGCCGTGCAGGCGGGCCTCGGTGGCCTGGAGACGCTGGTCGGCATTCCCGGCACGGTCGGCGGGGCGCTGGTCGGCAACGCCGGCGGCCGCGGCGGCGACATCGGCGACCGGGTGCGCTCGGTGACGGTGATGACCCGCGACGGGAAGGTGGTGGAACGCAAGGGGGCCGACCTCGCCTTCGGCTCGCGGTGGAGCAACCTCGACGACGTGGTCATCCTCTCCTGCCGCCTCGAGCTCGACGAGGAAGACCCCGACCTCCTCACCAAACGCATGCAGAAGCGCTGGATCATCGACCGCGCCGAGCAGCCGGCGGGGGTGCGGACGGTGGCGATGATGTTCAAGGATCCGCACGGCGCGACCGCCGAGGCGCTGGTGAGCCAGTCGGGCGCCCGCGACATCCGCGTGGGGGAGGCGGCCATCCACTCGCCGCGGGCCAACTTCGTCGTCGCCCATCCGGGCTGCACCGCCGAGGACGTGCGGCTCCTCGTGGAGCAGGTGCGCGCCCGGGTGCGCGAGCGGCTCGGGGTGGAGCTCGACCCGCAGATCGAATCGTGGTGACCGGAGGAGCCGAGCACCGATGAGCGTCAATCCGCGTCGCCGCCAGGCGCCGGTCGAGCCGGAGCCTGAAACGCCGCCCGGCGTGTTCGCCCGCCGCCGTGCGGGCCTGGGCGCGGCGGCCGTGCTCCTCGCCGCCTGCGGCGCGGCGGCCCTGCTCTGGAATCGCGTCGGCGGCACGGTCGCGCAGAGCGAGGACAACCTCCTCCATCCGCAGGCCGTCGAGCTCGTGGGGCAGGCGCCGTGGGTCCGGGCCGACATCCGCACCGAGGCCCTCCGGGACGCGAGCCTCGACCACGGCCTGCCGCTCCACGATCCCGAATTGCCCAATCGCCTGGCGCGGGCCTTCGACATGCATCCCTGGGTGCGGCAGGTGATCCGCGTCGAACTGCGGCATCCGGCGGCCGCGCTGGTCGAGATCGCCTGCCGCGAGCCGGCCGCCATGGTCGGGGTCTCGGGAGGGCTGCTCGCCGTCGACGCCGAAGGGGTGGTCCTCCCCAGCGCCGACTTCACCGCCGAATCGGCGGCGGTCTATCCGCGGCTCTCCGGAATCGAGTCGAGCCCCCAGGGGCCGGAGGGGGCGCGGCTGTCTCTTATACACATCTGACGCTACCGACGAT
>CAWUOA010000098.1:0-9962 GCA_963923225.1 uncultured Planctomycetaceae bacterium | reverse complement strand
TCCGACGACTTCGTCAGCGGCGACTGGGCCGGGTATGCCTCGCGCCACCTCGAACGCCGCCATCCCGACGCGACGGCGCTGGTTTCCATCGGCTGCGGCGCCGACGCCAATCCGCGGGGCGGCGTCCTCGGCGCCGACGAGCGTGCCGCCGATCTGCTCGGCCGTGAGTACGCCGACGAGATCGACCGGCTCCTCGCGCTCGAGGACAGGCCGGTGACGGCGGCGCCCGCCGGATCGCTCGAGCGCCCGTCGCTCGCCCTCGCGCCGCTGCCCTCGCGCGCGGAGTGGCAGGAGCGGGCCCGCCAGCCGGGGGCGGTGGGCCACCATGCCCGCACGCAGCTCGAGCGGCTCGACCGGGGGGAGACGCTCGCGGAGCGGATCGAGTATCCCGTGCAGACGATCCGCTTCGGCGAGGAGCTCGCGTGGGTGTTCCTCCCGGGAGAGGTGGTCGTCGACTACGCCGTGCGCCTGAAGCGCGAGCTCGACGCCGGGAGGGTGTGGATCCATGCTTACGCCAACGCCTGCCCGGGCTACGTCCCCTCGGAGCGGATTCTCCGCGAAGGGGGCTACGAGGGGGGCGGGGCGATGATCTACTACGACATTCCCGGCCCCTACGCGGCCGGTCTCGAGGAGACGATCGTCGCCGCCGTGCGTCGCCAGGCGGGAGCGTCGTTCGCCGCGGCCGACGCCTCCCGCACCGGTGGAACGCGTGCGCTCTCCCCGCACGAGGCGCTGGCCGCGATCCGCGTCGCCTCGGGATTCCGCGTGGAGCTGGTGGCGGCGGAGCCGATGCTCGCGAGCCCCGTGGCGGTGGCGTTCGGCCCCGACGGACGGGCCTGGGTGGCCGAGATGGCCGACTACCCCTCGGGGAGCCCCGACGGAGCCCCCGGAGGGCGGATCCGCTGCCTCCACGATGACGACGGCGACGGGCTCCCGGAGCGGTCGAGCGTGTTCCTCGAGGGCATTCCCTTTCCCACCGGCGTCACGCCGTGGCGCGACGGACTGCTCGTCTGCGCCGCGCCCGACATCCTCCTCGCCCGCGACACCGACGGCGACGGCCGCGCCGACGACGTGGCGCCCATCGTCACCGGCTTCGCGACCCACAATGACCAGGCGCGCGTCAACGGTCTGGAATACGCCCTCGACGGCGTCGTCGAGGGCGCTTGCGGCCTCTTCGGGGGGGACGTCACGAGCACGCGCTCGGGCGTGGTCACGGCGCTCGGCGGCCGTGACTTCCGTCTCGACCCCGATTCGGGGCGCCTCGAGCCGGCGGCGGGCTCCTCGCAGCAGGGGCGCGTGCGGAACGACGCCGGCGACGTCTTCGGCTGCAACAACGGCACCTTCGCCATCCACTTCCCGCTTCCCCACGCCTGGCTCGCGCGCAATCCCTTCGTCGCGGCGGAACGCACGTCGGTGGCCATCGCCTCCGAGCCGGGGCCCGGCCGGCTGTTCCCGATCTCCGCCCAGGTGCTCTTCAGGCTCTCCGGGCCGCCGGGCCGGGCCACCGCGGCCTGCGGCGTCGCCGTCTACCGAGACGATCTGCTCGCCGCCGACGGCCACCCCTTCACCGGGGACCTCTTCACCTGCGAGCCGGTCGCCAATCTGGTCCATCATCAGCGGCTCGTGCCGGAAGGGGCGACGTTCACCGGAGCGCGCGTGCCCTCGGAGCGGGAGCGGGAGTTCCTCGCCTCGAGCGATCCCTGGTTCCGCCCCGTGCAGGCCAGGACCGCTCCCGACGGCAGCCTGTGGATCGTCGACATGGGCCGGTACGTCATCGAGCATCCGGTGTGGATCCCTCCGGAGTCGCTCGCCGCGCTCGACGTCCGCGCCGGGGCCGACCGCGGCCGGATCTACCGGGTCGTGGCCGTCGACGCCGCGGGCGATCCGATGACGCGCGCCGTTCCCCGCATCGACCGGCTGTCCGGCCCGGCGCTCGCCTCCGCGCTCGACACTCCCAACGGCACGGTCCGCGATCTGGTCGCGCAGGCGATCCGCTGGCGCGACGACCGGGAGGCCCTGCCGTCGCTGGTGTCCCTGGCGACCGGCGCCGAGCGCGACGTCGTCCGGCTCCAGGCGTTGTGCACGCTGGCGTCGCTCGACGCCCTCGCGCCCGATTCGCTCGCCCGGGCGCTCGCCGACCCCTCCCCCGCGGTGCGCCGGCACGGTGTGCGTCTGGCGACGATCGACGCGGCGCCCGGCACCGGGGCCGCCGCCGACGGGGCGATCGCCGCTGCGGTGGTCGGTCTCGCCGGCGACCCCGATCCGCTCGTGCGCCTCCAGGTGGCCGCGGGTGCCGACGCGCTGCCTCCCCAGGCGGCGGCGAAGGTGCTGCTCGCACTCGCAGCCGGTGCCGACGACATCGTCGAGGGGGCGATCGAAAGCGCCCTGTCGCCCGGTGTGGCCAGAGGGGTGATCGACGCGCTCGCCGAGCGCGGGGAGACGGCCGCGCCGCTCGGTCGGCTCGCGCTCGCCGCGGCACGCCGTGTCGATCCGGAGCGACTGTTCACCCTCCTCGACGCCGCGCGTCGCGCCGCCCTGAAGGCGCCCTCGGCGGAGACGTTCGCCCGCCTGGCAGGGCTTCTCGGCGTGGCACGGATGCGATTCGGCGACGTCAGGCCGCGGGAGCTCGACTGGAAGGGCGTCCTCGACGCGGCCGACGCGGCGCTCGCCGACCCTGACGGCGCCCGAGCCGTCGCCGCCGCGACGCTCCTCGGCGAAGGGCGGTTCCTCGGCTCGCCCCGCGGTTCCTCCCTCGCCGGTGCACTCGATGCCCGCACGCTTCCGGCGCTTCGTGACGCGGTCCTGGCGGGTCTTCGCGCGGACGGTGGCGCGGAGGTCGGGGAGCTGATCGTCGAACGGATCACCGGGCTGACCCCGGAAGCGCGGAAGGGGGCGATGACGCTCCTGCTCGAGCGGAAGGAGTGGGCCGCGGCGCTGCTCGGGGCGATCGAAGCGGAGCGGCTGGGGCGGGGTGACGTCGATCCGGCCGCGGTGAGTGCCCTCCTCGAGCACCCCGACGGCGACGTGCGTCGGCGTGCGGGGGCGCTGTTCGACGCCGAGCCGGTCGCCGTCGCCGAGTCGATTCCCCGCTATGCCGCGGCGGCCAGGGAGGGGGGCGATCCGCTCCGCGGCGCCGCCGTCTTCTCCACGCACTGCGCGGCCTGCCACCGGGTCGATGGCGTCGGCCACGAGGTCGGCCCGGAGATCGTGCCCTATGCCGGAAAGCCGGTCGAGGCGCTGGTCACGGCGATCCTCGATCCGCATCGGGCCGTCGATCCGCGCTACCGGGCCTACGTCGCGATCCTGGAGGACGGCCGCGCCGTCACCGGCACAGTCGTCGAGGAATCGGCGTCGAGCCTCGTGATTCTCGGGTCCAACGCGACGCGAGAGACGGTGCTCCGCCGCGACCTCGCCGAGCTGCGCGCCACGGGGAAGTCGCTCATGCCGGAAGGCTTCGAGCGGGTCGTGGCCCCCGCGGACGTCGCCGACCTGTGGGCCTGGCTCTCGCGGCTGCGGCCCGCGCCCAAGAGGCTCCCGGGCAACGCGCCGGCGAGGGTGGGGATCGGCGCGGCGGGGCCGGCGGTGCTCGCCGCCGCGGTCGCCGAGATTCACGGCGGCGACATCGTCTTCGAGGGGGAGCACGCCAACGTCGGCATGTGGCACGGTGCCGACGACACCGTCCGCTGGACGATCGAAACCGCGGCGGCCCGCGACGTGGAGGTGTGGGCCGAGATGGCCTGCGACCCAGGCGCCGCGGGGAACCGGCTGCGCGTCGAGGGGGGGAGGCCGGCGCTGGTCGCCGCGGTGCCCTCGACCGGCGCCTGGAGCCGCTACCAACTGCTGCCGCTGGGGCGGACGTCGCTCGCGGCCGGACCGGGAGAGATCGTCGTCCGCGCCGATGGCGTGCTACGGGGGGCGCTGGTCGATCTCCGCGCGATCCATCTGGTGGGTCCGGGGGAGACGCCGCGGCCGGTCGGGGACGCGGCCATGGCCGGCGAGCCGGCGGCGGACGAAGCGCCCACGGTCGACGCGGCGCCCGAGGCGATCGCACGCTGGCTCCTCGACGGCCGCGTGCCGGAGGATCGCCGCTCGCGGGCGGTGGAGCGAATCGCCGCGCCCGGTGAGGCCCCCGAGCGGCCGGCGCGGATCCTCCGAGCGATGGCCGAGGGGCTCCCGGAGCCGAGCGGATCGGCCGAGGAGTATGCCCGCATCCCGGCGATCTGGCGCCTGTCGGTGGCGGTGGGTCGGGCCTGCGATCGGGCCGCGATCCGCGAGCTGCTCGCCGCGAGCCTGCCGGAGGGGCGGCCGTTGTCGCACTGGCAGGCGGTGGCACTCGGCGGCGGAGTCGTCAACGGCGCCGGGCTCGCCGGGCACTGGCCTGGCCGGGTCGTCGACGAGGCGATCGGAGACGATGCGGCGCTCGCGGCTCGATGGCGAGGCGCGATCGAGGAGGCGGTGCGGATGGCCGACGACACCGCGGTGCCGGAGGGGACGCGTTACGACTGCCTGAGGATGGCGGCGCTGTCGCCGCCCGAGCGTGCCTTGCCCGTCCTCGAGCGAGTGATTCACGCCCGCGCGTCGGAGGAGCTCGTCCAGGGGGCGGTCAGCGGCCTCGTCGACGTCGACGATCCCGGGGCCACCAGCGCGCTGCTCGCCGCGCTGCCGCACCTCGCCGGCGCGAACCTCGACTTCGCCGTCCGGGGCCTCGTGCGCGACGAGGGTCGGGCCCTGGCGCTGCTCGCGGCGATCGTCGCCGGCAGGGTGCCCGACGAGGTGCGGGGCCATCCGGCGGTGAGGGAGCTTCGCGGTCATTCCTCCGGGGCCGTGCGTGACGAGGCGCGGCGCGTGCTGGGGGAGTAGACTCCCCGTCCCGGTCCGTCCTCGCCCCGGAGCCGCCGCATGGCCGCCCTCTCCAATCCCGTCCGCTGGTTCGAGATCTACGTCCAGGACATGCCGCGGGCGCGGGCCTTCTACGAGAAGGTCTTTTCCCGGTCACTGATGAATCTGGCGATGGAGGGGGTGGAGATCTGGGCCTTCGAAGGCCACCCCGAGGGCACCGGCACCCCGGGGGCGCTGGTGCGCATGGAGGGGGTCGACAGCGGCGGCAACTCGGTGATGGTCTACTTCGCCTCGGAAGACTGCGCCGTCGAGCACGACCGCGCGGTGGCCGCCGGGGGGAAGAGCATCCGTCCGAAGTCGCCGATCGGTCCCTTCGGCTTCATCGCCCTCGTCGCCGATCCCGACGGCAACCGCATCGGCATCCATTCCATGGCCTGATCGCGGCGCGCCGTCCGCACCGCCTCGATCGTTCCCGGTCCAGCCGCGTCTCCGTTCCACGTCCTCGGTCCTTCACGCTCCTCGGGGTGTTCTCATGAGGCTCTCCATCCGGTTCGTCGCGCTGGTCACCGCGCTGCTCGTCGGCGGCTTCGGCAAGGGGACGGCCGAGGAATGGCCCGACTTCCGCGGCCCGGACGGGCAGGGCCACTCGGCGACGACGGGGCTGCCGGTGGCCTTCGGGCCCGACTCCCACGTCGGCTGGAAGGTGCGACTCCCGGGGAAGGGCTGGTCGACGCCGATCGTCGACGGCGGCCGGGTGTTCCTCACCACCGCCGTGCCCTCGGGCGAGACGCCGCCGCTGCGGCAGTCGCTCCGCGCGCTCTGCCTGGACGCGGCCACGGGCAAGGTCGTGTGGGACAAGGAGCTCTTCTCGAAGGACATGTCGAAGGCGAAGAGCCACACCAAGAACAGCTTCGCGAGCCCGTCGGCGATCACCGACGGCAGACACGTGTTCTTCCATTTCGGCCCCGACGGGACCGCCGCCCTCGACCGCGACGGGAACGTCGTCTGGTCGAACGCCGAGCTGGGCTACGACCCCCAGCACGGCGCGGGGAGCTCGCCGGTGTTCGCGGGGAGCCTGCTGGTGTTCACCGGCGACGGCGTGGCCGATCCGTTCGTGGCCGCCCTCGATCGGGCGACCGGCAAGCTGGCCTGGAAGACGCCGCGGCCGGAGATGCCCGATCCGAAGTGGTCGTTCTGCACGCCGCTGGTGATCGAGGTCGGCGGGCGGAAGCAGGTGGTGAGCCCGGCCGGCCACATGGTGTGCAGCTACGACGCCGAGACCGGGAAGGAATTGTGGCGCGTCCGCTACGCCAACAAATGGTCGGTGGTTCCCCGGCCGGTGTTCACCCACGGCACGGTCCTCGTCTGCACCGGCTACGACGGCCCGGCCGAGCTCCTCGCCATCCGGCCCGACGGCAGCGGCGACGTCACCGACACGCACGTCGCCTGGCGGACCGACGACAACGTCCCCCACAATCCCTCGCCGGTCGTCGTCGGCGACCACGTCTACCTCGTCGCCGACAACGGCATCGTCTCCTGCCGTGACGTCCGCACCGGCGAGGCCACGTGGCGCAAGCGCCTCGGCGGCAATTTTTCCGCTTCGCCCGTCCATGCCGCGGGCACGCTGTGGATCGTCAGCGAGCAGGGGGTGTGCACGGCGTTCAAGGCGTCGCCCGAGGCGTTCGAGGAGCTCGGATCGAGCGACATGGGGGAGCAGGTGCTCGCGTCGCTGGCGCCGGCCGAAGGGGCCTTCTTCCTCCGCACCGAAGGGCACCTGTACCGGATCGAATAGGCGGAGAGCCGTTGGTCCGAGCGTCGTCCCGACCCGCGTCCGCGCGAGAGCCTGCTCACCCCCGAGGGCCCGTCACCATGATCGCCGCCGGACGACCGTCGTTGCCGGGCCTCCGAGCGCTCGTGTTGCTCGCGTTCGCGGCCGGCGCCCGGGCCGAGGCCCCGCGGGTCGTCGCCGAACCGGCGGGCGACCGGGGGGTGCGCGTCGAGGTGACCCACGACGGTGTCACGGCCCGGGGCACGTTCCTCGTCGACGCCCCCGACGTGATCGACGTCGTGGACGAGAAGATCGCGGTGCTGCCCCTCTTCGCCCCCGGCAATCCCGGCTGGACCAAGGGGGCGGCGTTGGCTGCGGTCAGGGCCGCGGAGTGCACGGTGCGCCGGGCCCTCGACCCCGACTCGCTCGTCGTCCGCTCGGCGCCGGGCCCCGACGGCGCGGTCCTCGACAAGGGCCGCGACTGGGAGGCCGATCTCGAATGGGGCACGCTCGGCCGGCTGGCCGACGGACGTCTCGGGGAGGCGGCGCCGGTGTGGGCGAGCTACCGGGCCGGGCTGCGGCGGATCGATTCGGTGGTGCTCCGCGCCGACGGCGGGCTCGAATTGGTGAAGGGGACGCCGCACGTCGTGCTCTGCGAGCCGCCGGAGGTTCCCTCCGACGCGACGCGCGTGCTCAACGTCTGGATTCCCGGGCGGGTGGCCGGCATCGAGAGCGTCCATCTCTTCCCGATCCTCGAGGACGAGTGTCCGCCGGACTCCCGCGATCCCGACGGGCTCGCGGCGTCACGGCTCCCCGAGACGCTGCGTCGCCTGGAGAGCGGGGAGAAGCTGCGGATCCTCGCCTGGGGTGACAGCGTCACCACCTACGGCCGCTGGCAGACGATGTTCGTCGAGCGGTTGAAGGAGCGCTTCCCCCGTGCCGACGTCGAGCTGGTGACCGAGGCCTGGGGGGGGCGGAACACCGGCAGCTATCTCGCCGAGCCGCCCGGCAGCGAGCACGAGTACAGGGCCAAGGTGCTCGATCGCCGCCCGCAGTTGGTGGTGTCGGAGTTCGTCAACGACGCCGGGCTCGGTCCCGAGCAGGTTGAGGAGCGGTACGCACGGCTCCTGGCCGACTTCCGCGGCATCGGCGCCGAGTGGATCGTCCTCACGCCCCACTACGTGATGCCCGAATGGATGGGGCCGGGCTTCGCGGAGAAAGGCCAGCGCGACATCGACGATGACCCGCGTCCCTACGTCGCCGGGCTGAAGGCGTTCGTGGACCGCCACCGTGAGGGGGTGGCCCTCGCCGACGGTTCGCGCCGTTACGGCCGCCTGTGGCGCCGCGGGATCCCCTACCAGACGCTGATGGAGAACGACATCAACCACCCCAATCCATTCGGCCACGGGCTCTTCGCCGACGCCCTGATGGAGGTCTTCGCGCCGGCCGGCGCCGAACGGTGACGCCCGGGGCCTCCCGGCCCTTCCGAGAACCCAGGGAGGCGCTTCGGTCGGGGGACTGGAGCGGCTGGGCGGACCCTGCGGGTCGACGGGGTGAAACGGCGCGAGCGCCGCGGGGCGGTTTGCCCCGGCGGGCCCGGGACGGTCGATGAGTCCTTCATGGCCACCCGTCCCTCCCGCCGCGCGATCCCTTCCGCTGCCCTGCCGCGACGCCGGCGGCTCTGGCCGGCGACCATCCTCGCGCTGTGGGCCTGCTGGATCGCCGCGGTTCCCGCGGATGCCGTGCCGCCGCGCGCCGGCGACGAAACTGCCGCCGATCCCCGCGCCCCGATGCGTCGCCTGACCCGCATCGAGCACGAGCACACGCTCCGCGATCTCCTCGCCCTGCCCGGGCTCGAGGTCCGCGGACTCCTCCCGGAGGATGGCCGGGCCTTCGGTTCCGACAAGGCGGCGGCGGGGCTCGACGTCTCGCACGTCCATGTCGCCGGCTGGTACGCCGCGGCGGAGGCCGCGCTCGCCGCGGCGACCGCGCCGCATCCCCATCCCCCCAAGCCGGTGCGCGAGACGCTCCTCCCCGGCGCGCAGGAGTTCTTCAAGCTCGCGCTGCTCGAGGGGGACGCGGTCTTCCTCCGCGACGGCCACTACGACCACGAGGCGCTGCCGATCGTTCGCGAGGCCCTCCCGCACCGGCTGGCCCACTACGAGCAGTCGGGGCTTTTCCCCTACCGCCACTCGGTGGGGCTGTTCCGGCGTCAGGCGGTGGACGACCACTTCGCGATGTTCTTCACCGGCTTCTCTCCGATCCGGGCGGGCCGCTACCGGCTGCGACTCTCGGTGTGGAGCTTCCAGTGGGACAAGGGCCGGCTCCTGCCGCGGCCCGCGCCGGAAGCGGTGAGCCTCCATGCCGACGACCGCCTTCTCGGCTACTTCGACGCGCCGTCGCTCGAGCCGACCGTCCACGAGATCGAGACCTGGCTCGAGCCGGGCGAACGGATCCTGTTCACCGCCGCCACGCTTCCCGCGGCGCGGGTCTACCGGATGCCGGGGCGGGCCGCGGAGTACGTCGGCCCCGGCGTGGCGATCGACCGGCTCGAAGTGGAAGGACCGATCACGGAAGCCTGGCCGCCGGAGAGCCACGCGCGCGTCTTCGGCGACCTGCCCCTCCTGCCCGTGGCGGATCGTGGCGGAAGGCCGCCGCGGCATCCCCCGGCGCTCCAGCGGCATCCCGGAGCCCTGCCGCGGAGCGAGGAGGGGGAGAAGCCGTGGGCGGTGACCCCGGCCGACCCGGCCGCCGATGCCAAGCGGCTGTTGACGTCGTTTCTCTCCCGCGCGTACCGGCGGCCGGCGACGGCGGGGGAGATCGCGGTCGCCACGTCCCTGGTCGCACGGCGCATGAAGCAGGGGGAGCCGTTCGAGGAGGCGGTGCGCGTGGCCTGCACGGCGGCGCTGTGCAGCCCGGAGTTCCTCTTCCTGGGCGGCCCGCCGGGGACGCTCGACGACTGGCACCTCGCCTCCCGGCTCTCCTATTTCCTCTGGGACTCGATGCCCGACGAGGAGCTGTTTCTCCTCGCGCGGCGCAGGCAGCTCGGCCGGCCCGAGGTGCTGCGGGCCCAGGCGGAACGGATGCTGGCCGACCCGCGGGCCGCACGGTTCGTCGAGCACTTCACCGACGAGTGGCTCGATTTGCGCTCCCTGGGAACGACACTCCCCGACGCCACGCTCTATCCCGCGTTCGATCGGACGCTTCTCGACTCGATGCGCGCCGAGGCCCGGGCGCTGGTCGCCGAGCTGCTCCGCACCGACGCGGCGCCTGAGACGCTCGTGCGCGGCGACTTCGCCATGCTCGACCAGCGCCTCGCCCGACACTATTTTCCCCCCGACGGCATCGTGGGGGG
>CAWUOA010000097.1:0-10112 GCA_963923225.1 uncultured Planctomycetaceae bacterium | reverse complement strand
GCCCTCGTCGGCCCCCCCGCCGGCCCGCGCCGCCGCGGTTGAGTTGGCGCCCGCCGCGCCGCCGGCGGCCCCGCGCGAGCCGGGCCGCTTCGAGGCCGCCGCGCGCGAGACGCTCGCCCGCGTGTGGAACTGGATCATCGTCGGCGAGGAGCACGTCCCCGAGGGGGTGTCGCCGGAGTTCGCCGTCGCCAGCCAGTGGCTCCTCCGCATCGGCATCGTCACGCTCCTCTCCGGCATCGGCTTCTTCCTCAAGTATTCCATCGACAAGGGGTACCTCGGTCCGGCGGCGCGCGTCGGCCTGACCGTGATCGCCGGCCTGGCGATGCTCGTCGCCGGCACCCGGCTCCTGGGGCGGCGCTACCACGCCCTCGGCCAGGGATTGATGGGCGGGGGACTGGCCGCGCTGTACTTCGCGATCTTCGCCGCGCACCAGATGTTCGGGCTCGTCGACGCCGCCCCCGCCTTCGCGCTCTTGGCGGCCGTCACCGTGCTCGCCGGCGGCATCGCCGTCGTCTTCGACTCGATGCTCGTCGCCATCCTCGGCATCGTCGGCGGCTACGCCACCCCGTTCATGCTCGAATCGAATCCCACGAGCCTCGTGCCGTTGTTCGGCTACCTGCTGATCCTCGGCCTCGGCGTCCTCGGCCTCTGCTTCCGCAAGAACTGGCCGCTGGTCAACATGCTCGCCTTCCTCGGCACCTGGTCGCTCGTCATCCCGGCGCTGGGCAATCCGTCCCTCTACGCGCCCCAGCAGTTCCCGGAGGTGTTCCCCTTCGTCGTCGGCTACTTCCTCCTCTTCTCCACCGCGACCTTCCTCTTCAAGATCGTCCGTGGCGCGAAGGCGGACCTCTTCGACCTCCTCGCCCTGTTCCTCAACGCCGGCGTGTTCTTCGCCGTCGCCCGGCGGATGGTCGTCGACGCCTGGCCCGACCTGGGCAACCAGCCGGTGGCGGCGTTGGCCCTCGCCCTGGCCGCGTTCTACGCCCTCCACGTGTGGCTCGTGCTCAGGCGCCGGCTCGTCGACCGCGACCTCGTCGTCTCCTTCCTCGGCCTGGCGTCGTTCTTCGTGGCCCTCACGATGCCGCTGCTCCTCTCGCGGGAGTGGGTGACGGCCAGCTGGGCGATCCAGGCGGTGGTCATGCTGTGGATGGCCGAGCGGCTGGGGAGCCGGTTTCTCCGCCTGGCGGCCACCGTCGTGCTGGCGCTGGTGGTGGGCCGGTTCTTCGTCCTCGACCTGGGCCGCACCTTCGCCGGCCCGGCGCTGGCCCCGGAGGCGCCGCTCGCCGACTTCGCCACCGCGCTGCTCGGCCGGATCGCCTCCTTCGGCATCCCCATCGCCTGCCTCGGCGCGGCCAGCCGGCTGCTTCGCCGCGCGGCCGAGTCGGAGGGGGAGCCGGCCGTCGCCGCCGCCGCCATCGGGCCGGGCAACGACATCGGGCCGATCCCGCGGGCGGGGCTGTTCGTCGAGGGGGTGATCGTCGCGCTCGCCGCCATGGTCGTCGTCTATCTCCACCTCGAGGTCGACCGGACGGTGGGCTTCCTCTCCCCCGATCTCCGCCTGCCGATGCTCACGATCCTCTGGCTCGCCGGATGCGCGTTCGTCCTCTCGAGAATCGACGCGTGGGGCGAGGAGGTCGGCCTTCCGCTGTTCGTCGCCGCCGTCGGTGCGGTGCTCCTCAAGCTCTTCCTCTGGGATCTCCATGCCTGGCATCTCGGCGTCGACTTCGTCTACGACGGCGATTGGTCGTCGCGCCAGGCCCTGATGCGGCTGGTCGACTTCGGTGCCGTCGCCGGATTCCTCGTCGCCGTCACGGCGCTGGCCGGGACGCGCCGGCCCCTCGCCGCGATCCGCCACCTCGCGGCCATCGCCTGCGTGGGCACGCTCCTCGCCTGGAGCACCCTCGAGGTCAATTCCTTCCTCGCCTCCCGCGCCCCCGGGCTCCGCGCCGGAGGCGTCTCGATCACCTGGGCGCTGTTCGCGCTGGCGTTTCTCGTGGCCGGCATCCGCCGCCGGCTCCCCGTGCTCCGCTACTGCGGTCTGGCGCTGTTCGCGCTGGTGGCCCTCAAGGTCTTCACCAGCGATCTCGACACGCTCGACTCCTTCTACCGGATCGTCGCCTTCCTGATCCTCGGCGTCCTCCTCCTCATCGGCTCCTTCCTCTACCTCCGCTTCCGCGAGACGTTCTCGTCCGAACCGGCCGCCGCGGGGGCGGGACGGGGCCGGGGCCCGGCGGAACCGTCGACGGAGCCCGCCCGTGGAGGCGATGATCCGGGGGCCGACCGCTTCCGCGCCGAGGAGACCGACCGATGAACCGCCGAGTCCTGCTGGCCGCCCTCCTCGGATTGGCGTGGGCCGACGCCACCCCGGCGGCCGACGCGGAGCACCTCCGCTTCCTGCGGCCCATCGACATCCCCGCGCGGTCCGCGGAGGAGCTCGTCTCGGTGGGCCTCGACGCCGCCGTCCAGGCCGCGATCGGCGCAGGCCACGCCGACCTTCGCGTGCTCGACGCCGGAGGCCGCGAGGTGTCGCGGGTCGTCCGCCAGGGGACGGTCGTGTCTTTCGGGGCGGTGCGGACGTCGTTCGCGGTCGATCCGCCACGGCTCCGGCCGCTGCCGTCGGGCGGGCTCGAGATCGAGCTCACGATCGATCCGGAGAAGCACCCGCACCCGATCGACGGATTCGGCATCGACACGCCGCTGCGGAACTTCGAGCAGCGGGTGCAGGTGCAGCGGCTCGACGACACGGGGGTGTGGCGGCCCGTCGGCGACGACACGCTCCTCTACGACTACTCGCAGTTCATGGACACGCGCCAGCTCGACGTCGCTTTCCCGCGCCAGCCCCCGGGGGGAACCTGGCGGATCACCGTCGACGAGACGACCGTCGAGCAGCGGTCGCTCCTGTCGGAGTTCGTCCGCACGGTGGCGGGGGGAGGCGAGAAGGCGATCAGCGAGCGGACGCTCGTCGCCCGCCAGCCCTTCCGGATCGACCGGATCCTGGCCTGGAGGAACGACGAGGTCGCCGCGCTCCGCGGCGCCGCGG
Source organism: uncultured Planctomycetaceae bacterium (assembly GCA_963923225.1). GTDB lineage: Bacteria > Planctomycetota > Planctomycetia > Pirellulales > UBA1268 > QWOP01. Next base: position 7,072 of record CAWUOA010000097.1, on the reverse strand, counting down.
GGGTCGTGCATCCCGTCGCCGCCTTCCGGGTGGAGGCGGAGCCCAAGGAGCAGCGGACGCGGATCCGGGTGACGAGCGGGCGCGAGCCCATCACCGGCTTCAGGCTCGTCGTCGACGACCGGAACTTCGGCCGCTCCGTCCGGGTCGAGGTCCCGCCGTCCGGATCGGGCGCACCGGGCCGTGCGCCTGAGGTCCTCGCCAGCGCCCGGCTCCATTCGGTCGACCTCCGCGGCCTGCGGCGCGAGGACACGGTGATCCGTTTTCCGGAGTCGCGGCGGACCGACTACGAGATCGTCGTCGACGACGGCGACAGTCCGCCGCTGCGGATCGTCGGAGTGGAGGCGATCTCGCCGACGGAGGAGGTGGTGTTCCTCGCGGCGCCCGCCGAGCGCTACGTCCTGGCCTACGGCGCGGCGGAGGGGGACGGACGGCCCTTTCCCCGGCCCCGCTACGACACCTCCGCGATCGACACGGCGCTGGCCGCGGGCCAGGTGCCGGTCGTGGGGACGCTGGGGGCCGAGGAGGAGCGGCGGGTCGCGCCGCGGGAGGTGCCCTGGGCGGTGCGTGCGCTCGAGAACCGCTGGCTCGTCGGCGGCTCGATCGCGCTGTTGGCGGTGCTCCTCGGGGTGTCGCTGGTCGGGGCGGCCAGACGCGTCGGCGACGGCCCCGCGCGGCCCGACGGGGAGTGACGGCCGGCACGAGGACGAGTTGCCGCCCGCACGGCGGGAGGGGTAGACTCCCGGCACGTCAGGAGAGAGTCGCAAGACCGCCGAAGGCCGAACGCTCAGGCACCACGGACTGACGACACACACTGTTGGAGAGCGGGGAGGCCGCGTGCGGCCGCCCCCACCGAAGGGGCAACCCGCGGGCGAGGGCCCGCGGCGAATCTCTCAGGTACCAGGACAACAGGGTTCCGCAGGGGGGCAGACGCCCCTCCCACCCACGGAAACCCGTCCATGTCCCGCTCCGCCCCCGCCTCCGCCCCGCTTTCGAGCCTCGAGAACGCCGGGGAGTTCCGCCACCGGCACATCGGCCCCGACGCCGCCGACGCGCGCCGCATGCTCGACACCGTCGGCGTGGGCTCGCTCGACGAGCTGATCGCGAAGGTGGTGCCGGCGGGAATCGCCCGTCGCGAGGCGATGCGGCTCCCCGCCCCCCTGGGCGAGGCCGAGGCGCTCGCGGAACTGCGCGGCATCGCGTCGCGCAACGTCCGCCTGAAGAGCTTCATCGGCCAGGGGTACCACGGCACGCTCACGCCCACCGTGATCCTCCGCAACGTCCTCGAGAATCCCGCCTGGTACACCGCCTACACCCCCTACCAGGCCGAGATCAGCCAGGGACGGATGGAGGCGCTGGTCAACTTCCAGACGATGGTCTGCGACCTCACCGGGATGCCGATCGCCAACGCCTCCCTCCTCGACGAGGCGACGGCCGCCGCGGAGGCGATGACTTTGGCGCTGCGCGTCTCGAAGGGGGCGGCGCGGACGTTCCTCGTCGACGCCGGCTGCCATCCGCAGTCGATCGAGGTCCTGAGGACCCGGGCCGAGCCCCTCGGCATCGACGTCGTCGTCGGCGACCCGCGGGCCCTCGTCGGCTCGCGCGAGGCCTTCGGCGTGCTCCTGCAGTATCCCTCCACCACCGGCGACGTCGCCGACTGGCGCGACGTCGCGGCCAAGGCCCGCGCCGCCGGCACGATCGTCGCGGTGGCGGCCGACATCCTGGCGCTGGTGCTCCTCGCCCCCCCGGGCGAATGGGGGGCCGACATCGTCGTCGGCTCGACGCAGCGCTTCGGCATGCCGATGGGCTGCGGCGGGCCCCACGCGGCGTACTTCGCCTGCCGCGACGAGCACAAGCGGTCGATGCCGGGGAGGCTCGTGGGGGTGAGCATCGACTCCCACGGCCGGCCCGCCTACCGATTGGCGCTCCAGACGCGCGAGCAGCACATCCGCCGCGAGAAGGCCACGAGCAACATCTGCACGGCGCAGGTCCTGCCGGCGGTGGTGGCGAGCATGTACGGGGTGTGGCACGGTCCGGACGGGCTGCGGCGCATCGCCGAGCGCGTGTCGGCGTACACGGCGATCCTCGCCGCGGGCCTCGAGTCGCTCGGGCTCCGTCTCCGTCACGCCGCCGCGTTCGACACGCTGTGCGTCGAGACCGGATCCGCCACCGACGCGATCCTCGCCCGGGCCCGCGACCTGGGGATGAATCTCCGCCGCCTCGACGGGGCCACGCTCGCGGTCGCCCTCGACGAGACCACCACGCGCGAGGATCTCCGCCGCCTGTGGCAGGCCTTCGCCCCGGCCGGGGCGGCCCTGCCGGACGTCGAGGCGCTCGCCGCCACGACGGCCTCCCGGATCCCCGAGCCGCTGCGGCGCTCGAGCGCCTTCCTCACCCACCCCGTGTTCGGATCGGCCCGCAGCGAGACGGCGATGCTCCGCTACCTCCGCCGCCTCTCCGACAAGGATCTGGCGCTCGACCGGGGGATGATCCCGCTGGGGAGCTGCACCATGAAGCTCAACGCCACCAGCGAGATGATCCCGATCACCTGGCCCGAGTTCGCCGACATCCATCCCTTCGCGCCGGCCGACCAGCGCGAGGGCTATTCGCTCCTCGAGAAGCAGCTGTGCGGGTGGCTCAACGAGGCCACCGGCTACGCCGGCACGAGCCTCCAGCCCAACGCCGGCAGCCAGGGGGAGTACGCCGGGCTGCTGGTGATCCGCGCCTGGCAGCGTGCCCGCGGCCAGGGCCACCGCGACGTCTGCCTGATCCCCGCCTCGGCGCACGGCACCAACCCCGCCAGCGCCCAGATGGTGGGGATGGAGGTGGTGGTCACCGCCTGCGACGCCGCCGGCAACGTCGACCTCGACGACCTCCGCGCCAAGTGCGCCGCGCACGCCGAGAGGCTGGCGGCGGTGATGATCACCTACCCCAGCACCCACGGCGTCTTCGAGTCGGGGGTGCGGGAGCTGTGCGACATCGTCCACGCCCACGGCGGCCGCGTGTACGTCGACGGCGCGAACATGAACGCGCTGGTGGGCCTCGCCGCCCCCGGCGCCTTCGGGGGCGACGTCAGCCATCTGAACCTCCACAAGACCTTCTGCATCCCCCACGGCGGCGGCGGACCCGGCGTCGGCCCGGTGTGCGTCGTCGCCGATCTGGTCCCCTTCCTCCCCGGCCATGCCACCGGGGGCGTGCCGACGGGGGACGTCGGCGCGGTGTCCGCGGCGCCGCTCGGCAACGCGGCGGTGCTCCCCATCAGCTGGATGTACTGCCGGATGATGGGCGGGGAGGGGCTGCGGCAGGCCACCGCGACCGCGATCCTCTCGGCGAACTACGTCGCCGCCCGCCTCCGCGGCCATTTCCCCACCCTCTACACCGGCGCCGAAGGACTGGTGGCCCACGAGTGCATCCTCGACCTCAGGCCGCTCAAGGATGCCTGCGGGGTCAGCGCCGAGGACGTCGCCAAGCGGCTCATCGACTACGGCTTCCACGCCCCGACGCTCTCCTTCCCGGTGCCCGGGACGCTGATGGTGGAGCCGACGGAGAGCGAGCCCCTGGAGGAGCTCGACCGGTTCGTCGAGGCGATGATCGCCATCCGCGCCGAGATCGCCCGGGTGGAGTCGGGTGAGTGGCCGCGCGACGACAACCCGCTCGGCCGCGCTCCCCACACCGCGGCCGACTGCGTCTCCGACGACTGGACGCACGCCTACCCCCGCGAAACGGCGGCCTTCCCGCTCGACTCGCTCCGCGCGGCGAAGTACTGGCCGCCGGTGGGCCGCGTCGACAACGTCCACGGCGACCGCAACCTCCACTGCACCTGCGTGCCGGTGTCGGCGTGGGCGGAGGGCGCGGCCGGGGGCTGACGGGCTCAGGAGGCGGGCGCCGCCGCGCTCGCCCGGGGATCGACGGCGAAGTCGAAGACGACGACCCGCTCGAGACAGGGGACGACGATCGCCTTCACCCGCTCGTGTTCGGGGCAGGGGAGGTAGGCGTCGCGTGCCGCCGCGCTCTCGAAGGTCATCACGAAGCCGTGCGTGAAGCCGTCGTCGAGCCCCTCGGGGCTGTCGTAGGGGCCGTGGATCATGTCGAGGAGGCCGGGGATGCGGCCCACCATGGAACGCATCTCGGCGAAGCAGCGGTCGATCCGCTCGGGGGTGATCTCCGGGCGGAAGCGGAAGACGCCGAAGTGTTTGACCTGCGACATGCGGGCTCCTCCGCCGGGGAAACGGGACGGCGGGAGTATAGCGGCCGCGGGGGCGCTCAGCCCGTGGTGCGCATCCCCGCGGCGATCCCCTGCACGCACAGGCGCAGCAGGTCGCGCGTCCGGCCGTCCGGGTCCCCGGCGTCGCGCCGGCGGCGGAGAAACTCGATCTGCACGAGATTCAGCGGATCGACGTGTGGATTGCGCATCTCGATCGAGCGCCGGAACCAGGGCGTGTTGCCGAGGAGCTCGCCCCCGCCGACGACGTCGACGATCGCCTGGCGGGCCCGGTCGCGCTCGGCGGCGATCCGCTGCCAGATGCGGCGGCGGACGTCCGGATCCTCGGCCATCTCCGAGTAGTGCTGGGCGATCGCCATGTCGGCCTTCGCCAGGGCGAGCGCCGCGTTGTCGATGGTGGCCTGGAAGAAGGGCCACTGACGGTACATGTCGTGGACCCGCTGCCAGCCGAGGCGGTCGTCGTACTTGACCTCCGTCAGCGCCGTGCCGAGGCCGTACCAGGCGGGGATCATGCAGCGGCTCTGCGTCCAGGCGAAGACCCAGGGGATGGCGCGCAGATCGTCGAGGGAGCGGCCCCCGCCGTCGCGGCGCCGCGACGGCCGCGACCCGATGGGGAGGTTCTCGATCTCCTCGATCGGCGTCGTCTGCTCGAAGTAGTCGATGAATCCGGGCTGCTCGACGAGCTCGCGGTAGACGTCGCGCGACCGGGCCGCCATCGCCTCGACGAGGCCGATCCACTCCGGCCGCGGCGTGGATCGCCGCACGGTGGACGCCATCAGCGTCGCCCAGCCGACCTGCTCGAGGTGCCTCAGCGCGATCGACGCGTCGTCGTACCGCTCCGCCAGCACCTCCCCCTGCTCGGTGAGCCGCAGCGTGCCGTCGAGCGTGGAGGAGGGGAGGGAGAGGATGCCGCGTGCCGCCGGCCCGCCGCCCCGGCCGAGCGAGCCGCCCCGGCCGTGGAAGAAGGTGACGGCGAAGCCCCGCGCCGCGGCGGATTCGTGGAGGCGTTCCTGGGCCGACTGCAGTCCGTGGCAGGCGGCGAGGTAGCCGCCGTCCTTGGTGCTGTCGGAATAGCCCACCATCACCACCTGGCGGCCGCCGCGGCTCTCGAGATGCGCGGCGTAGTCGGGCTGGTCGAGGATCGATCGAAGCGTCTCGTGGCCGTGGGCGAGGTCGTCGATCTTCTCGAAGAGGGGGACGATGGCGACGTCGTGGTCGGCCACCGGCGCCCCCTCGTGACGCGCCCGTGCCTGGGCGTGGCGCCACAGCCAGAGCACGCCGAGGACGTCGGCGGGGGAACGCGTCAGGCTCACCACCGCCCCGCCGAGGCACTCCGGGCCGAAGCGGACGCTCGCCCGGTGGAGGAGGGCGAAGAGGTCGAGGGTGTCGCGCGCGAGCGGGTCGAGGCCGTCGACGGGGATCGCGCGGGCGTGGCCGATCGACCCCGACAGGATCGCCACCCGGGCGGCGGCGTCGCCGGCTGAGTAGGCGCCCGGCGGACAGATTCCCGCCGCGGCGAGGATCGCGTCGAGAATCCCCTCGTAGGCCCGGGCATCCTGGCGGACGTCGAGGCCGAAGGCCCGCAGGCCGAAGGTGCGCACGAGGTCGAGCCAGCGAACGGGGAGTGAATCGCCCCCGAGCAATCGATCGGCGTCGAGCGCCGCCACGAGCGCCTCGGCGTCGGCCACGAACTCCGCCGGCGAGCGGTAGGCGCCGTCGACGTCGGACGCGTCGTCGAGACGCACGTCGCGGGATCGGAGGAGCCGGAAGCGGATCATGCGGAGCCACGCCCGGTAGCGCTCGCGCGGATCGATCCCGCGCAATTCCGCGGCGAGATCGCCGAAGCGGGCGGCGAGCGCCTCCAGGCGGGGCGCGAGCGCCCGGGAGCCGGGGGCGAGCTCGGCCGACACGGTGAGCAGATCGTGGAGCCGGTCGCACTGCTCGAGGTGCCGGTCGATCGCCTCCTCGCGCAGGCGCTCGAGCGCCCGGGCGGTGACCTCCGCGGTGACGTAGGGATTGCCGTCGCGGTCGCCCCCCATCCAGGAGCCGAAGGCAAGGACGGGGGGCACGTCGATGCGGTCGTGGGGATAGTGCGCCTCGAGCCCCCGGCGGAACGATTCGTAGACCCCGGGAACGGCCTCCCAGAGACGGGGCAGGAGCGACAGGCCGCGCTCCACCTCGTCGAGCACCGTGGGACGCTCCGGGCGGAGGAAGGCGGTCTGCCAGAGGATCGCCAGCTCGCCCCGCAGGTCGGCCACGATCCGCTCGCGCTCGCGGGGGAGGAGGTCGTCGCGGTCGAGGTCGCCGAGCGACCGTCGCATCCGCCGTAGCTTGGCGCGGATCGAGCGGCGTTTCGCCTCGCTGGGATGCGCGGTGAAGACGAGCTCCACCTTCAGCCGCGACAGCGCCCCGGCCACCTCGGCGGCGGAGAGCCCGGCCGCGTGCAACTCGCCGATCGCGGCGGCGGGGGACTCCGACGGTGGCTCGGGATGACGGCGCCGCTCCCGCTCGCGGAGGACGCGGATCCGCTGGCGGTCCTCGGCGATGTTGGCCAGGTCGAACCAGATCGAGAACGCCTCCGCCACCAGCCGGGCACGCGGTTCGTCGAGCCCTTCGATGCATTCGGAGAGGGCCCGATCGGCGCCCTGCTTGCCGGCGCGGCGGTCGTGGGCCAGGGAGCGGACGCGCTCCACGAGGTCCGCCACCTCCGTGCCGGCCTGCGCGACGATGACGTCGGCCAGGAGGGAGTCGAGGAGACGGATGTCACGCAAGAGCAGGGTGTCGTCGGACAAGGGGAGGATCCCGGGGCTGTCTCTTATACACATCTGACGCTGCCGACGATACTCCTTGTGT
>CAWUOA010000096.1:0-10317 GCA_963923225.1 uncultured Planctomycetaceae bacterium | reverse complement strand
CGGCGCCATGCCGATGCACTGGATGACCACCTCCTACGGCGGCACCCGGTACGATCCCACCAACCGGACCTGGTACCGGTTCTCGAGCATGCACGCCGGTGGGCTCATCGGTTACGCGATGGTCGACGGCTCGATTAAGTTCGTCGGCGTCGACACCGATCCGCTGACGCTCCTGCAGCTGGCTGGCCGTGCCGACGGCCAGGCGCTCAACACGTCGATCGACTGACGTGACCGCTTCCCGATCGCGGGCGGCAGCCGGCCCTCACGGGCCGGCTGCCCGCCCGGACGGGCAGGAAGCCTTCGGAGAAGTTCTCGGACTCGCCCGGAGACATGGCCGGGGGCGAGAGCGCGGCGACGCGGAGCCCGGAGGCCCTCGCTCGCGCGGAGACGAGGCCATCGATCGAACCACGACCCGTTTCAGGGGAGGAATCTCGGACATGCGTATGAATTGCGTCTGGTGTGCGGTGACGGCCCTCGGTCTTTCGGCCGTCGTCGCCATGGTGAGCGGATGTTCGGAAGCGCCCAAGCCGGCTCCTGCGGCTGCCGCTCCGTCCAACGCCGGCGGCGGCGCTCCGTCCGCTCCGCAGGGGATGGCGGTGCCGAAGCCCGGGGCGAAGGCCGTTCCCGGCGCCGCAGCGCCGTCCGCGCCGGCGGCCGAGGCCGCAGCTCCGGCCGCTGGCTCGGTGAACCTCGGTGGCGGAGCCCCGGCCGCGTCCGGCCCGGCGGTCAAGGGCCCCGCGGTCAAGGCGCCTCCGAAGACCAAGGCGCCCACCAAGCTCCAGGGGAACGCTCCGCAGGCGGAGCCGTTCTGAGGCGCCGACGGCATCGACGACGAACTCGACCCGGTCCGGGGCGGCGACGCTCCGGGCCGGGTTTTTTCGTGCGCCGAGATTCGCGTGGCGGCTCCGCCGAGGTCAGTCGCGCGTGCCGTCGGCGCGGATGATGCGGTTGCTCTGGTCGAGGACGATCACCGCGGGGCGGTGGTGGCCGGCCTCGACGGGATCGAACTGCCCGTACGCCATGATCGTCAGCCGGTCGCCGATCTTCCCCAGGTGGGCGGTGGCGCCGTTGAGTTCGATGGCCCCCGAGCCGGACTCCCCGAGGATCACGTAGGTCTCGAAACGCTCCCCGTTGGCCATGTTGCCGACGAGGATCCGTTCGTACCGGCGGAGGCCCACCTTCTCGGCGAGGTCGGCGGCGATCGTCAGGCTTCCCTCGTAATCGAGCGAGGCGCCGGTCACTCGAGCGCGGTGAATCTTCGACTTGAGCAGGCAGATGGTCATGGAGGGAGCCCGCGGAGGGGCGAGGAGTGGATGAAATCGAGGACCAGGGGCCCCGGATTCGACCCGGAGGTCGATCCCGCTGGAGGGGCCGTTCGCGGGATCAGCGGAAGGTGATGCAGACCGGAGCCGGCACCGGCGTGGTGCGGCCGGTGTAGGTCAGCCGGCCGGTCGTCGCGTCGATGGCGAACACGCTCACGCCGTGCGAGTCCTGGCCGGCGGCGAGGAGCCACTTGCCGGTGGGGTCGATGGCGAAGTTGCGTGGAACCTTGCCCCGGATCGGCTCGGCGCCGAGGAAGCGGAGCCTGCCCGAGTCCGGCTCGATCGCGTACATGGCGATCGTGTCGTGGCCGCGGTTGGAGCCGTAGAGGAACTTCCCCGAGGGATGGACGGCGATTTCGGCCGTGGAGAAGCCGGTCCGATCGGTGGTCCCGTCGGGCAGCGTGGAGAGCGTTTGGAAGGCCTCGAGCGTGCCCGCCGACGGATCGTAGCGGAAGGCGGTCACGGTGAGGTCGAGCTCGTTGATGCAGTAGCCGTGGCGTCCGTCGGGATGGAACGCGAAGTGTCGCGGGCCCGCGCCGGCGGCCACCGCGGTCGCTCCATGGGGCCTGAGGGTCGCTCGGGCGGGATCGAGGGCGTGGACGAGGACCTTGTCCAGGCCGAGGTCGCAGACGATGGCGAATCGGCCGTCCGGCGAGGGATCGATCGAGTGTCCGTGCGGTCCCTCCTGGCGGGCCGGGTTCACGCTCTTGCCGGCGTGCTGGACGAAGCCGCCCGGTGATCCCGCCACGGCCGGCAGGAGGCTGCCGTCGTCGGCGACCCCGAGGCAGACCGCGCTGCCGCCGCCGTAGTTGGCCGCGAGGACCGCCCGGCCCGAGCGGTCGACCGACACGGCGCAGGGCCCGGCGCCCCCGGACGATTGGTGATTGAGCTTCGTCAGCCTGCCGGTGGCCGGATCGATGGCCAGCGCCACGACGCTGCCGGCCGGCTTGCCGTCGGCGTCGGCCACTTCGGAGACGGCGTAGAGCACCGGTTTCGTGGGGTGGAGGGCCACGTAGGAGGGATTGACCAGCTCGGCAGCGAGGGCCGGCTCCCCGAGCACCCCCGTCTCGTCGTCGAAGCGGGCCACGTAGACGCCCTTCCCCTGGGGCGGGGCGCCGGTGTAGGTGCCGAACCACACCCAACGCTCCGCCGCAGCGGCGCTCGGGGAGGCGAAGGCCACGACTCCCGCCAGGATCGCGGCGGCGACGGCCAGGGCGGGCGCGGTGGAGCGAGAGGCTCCTCCGGCCCCGGCGTTCGAGCGGAAGGATGTCATCGACGGACTCCGGAGGGCTGCGTGCGGAAAGTCGATTGGACGAACCGGCTCCGGCGGCTCATGCTGCGGGAATCGAGGAAGCCGGCGGCGAACGACGAGGAAATCGTACCCCCATGCCAGGAGGAATGCATCCACGGAGCCGTGAGCCCTCACCCGGCCCGCCCTCGGTGGGCGCCGGGGCGGAGGAGCGGAGGGAGGCCCGCAATACCCTTTGGCTCGAGCTTCATCAGGTGATCGTCCGAGTCGGTTGGATCTTCAAGACCGAGACGATCATCATGCCGGCCGTCCTCGACGCCGTCGTCGATTCGGGCACCCTGCGCGGTCTCCTCCCGGTGCTCAACCGCGGCGGGCAGAGCGTTCCGCCGCTGCTCTTCTCGGGTGCGCTGTCGCGCCTCAAGTCGAAGAAGTGGGCACTGGTGGGGACGAGCCTGCTGATGGCCGCGGCCTTCGCCGTGCTGGCGCTGGCGTGGAGTCCGCTCGAGGCCCGGCGGCCCGACCTCCTGGCGCTCTTGTTCCTCGTCGTCTACGCCCTCTTCTCCTCCTCCAACGGCCTCAACCAACTCGTCCTGGCCTCGCTCCAGGGGAAGCTGATCGCGCCGGGACACCGCGGGCGGGCGATGCTCGTCAGCGTGGCGCTGGGAAGCGTGGCGGCGATCGTCGCGGCGCTTGCGTGGCTCGGCCGTTGGCTCCGGGAGCCGGACGGCTTTCCGAAGATCTTCGGGGCGACCGCGGGCTTCTTCGCGCTGGCGGCGCTGGTGCCGCCGCTGCTCGACGAGCCTCCCGACGCCCCGCCGGAACCGCTCGCCGCCCCCCCGCGCCGGCACGGCTGGAGGTCCCGGATCGCCGCGGGTCTGACCGATTGGCGGCGGACGCTCGCCTCCGATCCGAGTCTGGTGCGGCTCACGGTCGTGGCCGCCTGCTTCTCCGCGGTCCTGATACTGTTCCCGCACTACCAGGCATTCGCCCGCGACCGGCTCGGCAGCCGGATCGGCAGTCTGCTGACCTGGGTGGTGGTGCAGAACGCGGCCACCGGCGTCGCGAGCCTCGTGGTGGGGCCGATCTCCGATCGGCGCGGCACACGGACGGTGCTCGTGTGGCTCGTGGCCCTGTCGAGCGTCACGCCGCTGGTGGTGGCGGGGCTCGGCCGGATCGGGGCCGCGGCGGCAGCGGAGCGGTTCTGGATCGTCTATGTGCCGCTGGGACTCAATCCGCTTTCGCTCAAGGTATTCACCAATTACGCCCTCGAACTGGCCCCGGCCCCGGTCTCCCATCCACGGTACGTGAGCATCGTGGGGGGGGCGCTCGCGGCACCGTTCGTCCTCTCGCCGGCGGTCGGGTGGGCGGTCGACCGGTTCGGATTCGAGCCGGCGTTTCTCGTGGGAGCGGTGATCATCGCCAGCGGAGCGGCCGTGGCGACCGGGCTTCCGGAGCCGCGGAACCGGGGAAGGGGAGGGGCCGAGAACGCGTCCTGACGATCGCCGGCCACCGAAAAGTGACCTTTTTCGCACCGCGGGAGCTGCATCGAACGTTGCCATGGCCCCCGGTCCGCCCTATCATCGGGGCGGCTGGCATCCCCGGGGATTGATCCCGCCGGGGCCGAATCCGTTCCCAGTACCCATCCCCAGGTCAGGAGTTCCCCTGCCGATGAACACCCTCTCCCGTTTCGCCGTGGCGTTGTCCCTGGTGGCCCTGCTCGCCGGCTCCGCCGTCGTGTCGGCCGCCCCCAAGGAGCCGAAGGATGCGAAGTGCCCGGTGTCGGGCAAGGCGTGCAACCCCGCCAAGAGCGCCGACTTCGCCGGTGGCAAGGTCTACTTCTGCTGCGACAACTGCGCCGGGGCCTTCAAGGGCGATTCGGCCAAATTCGCCGCCAAGGCCCACCAGCAGCTCGTCTCCACCGGCCAGCTCACGCAGAAGTGCTGCCCGCTGTCGGGCGGGGCGCTGAAGCCCGAGACCAAGCTCGCCGTCGGCGATGCCGAGGTCAGCTTCTGCTGCAACAACTGCAAGGGCAAGGTCGAGAAGGCCTCCGACGAGGAGAAGCTGAAGCTCGTCTTCGGCGATGTCTCGAAGGCCTTCGAGCCGGCCAAGAAGTGATTCCGTTCCCCGCTCCCGGCCCGAGGCCCGGTTCCCTGCGGGAAGCGTGCCAACTGGCCTAGGGTCGGGGATCGAGACTTGAAATACTCCGCACGGGAGCCCACGGCCCGTGCGGAGTTTTTTCATGCGCGGCCGGGGCCTTGGAGCGGTGGCGATGCGAGTCTTCCTCTCGGCCGGCGAGCCTTCGGGCGACCACCACGCGGCGCTCCTGGTGCGCGCCCTGCGGAGCCGGCGGCCCGACGTCGAGTGCGTGGGGCTGGGAGGGCCGCAGATGGAGGCCGAGGGCTGCCGGCTCGTCGCCGACCTGACCAGGCTCGCGGTGATGTGGTTCCTGCGGGTGATCCTCTCGATCCACTCCTTCGTCGATCTTGCCCGCCGAGCCGAGCGGAGCTTCCTCGACGCTCGCCCCGACGTCTGCGTGCTGGTCGATTTCCCCGGCTTCCACTGGTGGCTGGCTTGGCGTGCCAAGCGTCACGGCATTCCGGTGGTCTTCTATTGCCCGCCGCAGATCTGGGCCTGGGCGAGCTGGCGGAAGGAGAAGATGCGCCGCCTCATCGACCACGTGCTCGCCCCGCTTCCCTTCGAACAGGAGTGGTTCTCCGCACAGGGCATCCCGACGACGCTGGTGGGGCATCCGTTCTTCGACGAACTCGCCGCGGTGCCGCAGCAAAGGGAAGCCGCCGGTGCCTGCCGCGACACCGCGCCGCTGGTGCTGCTCCTTCCCGGCTCGCGCGGCCAGGAGATCGACGCCAATCTCCCCACGCTCCTGCGCGCCGCGACGCTGGTGCGCGAGAAGGACGCGAGCGCCCGGTTCGTGGTCGCCGTCCTCCACGACCGTCATGCCGACACCGTGCGGCGGATGATGGCCGCGGAGGGTACGACGGGGATCGACGTCGTCGCCGGCCGGGCACGGAGCCTGATGCGCGAGGCCAGCGCGGCGATGGCGGTGAGCGGGTCGGTGTCGCTCGAACTGCTCGCGGCGCGACTTCCGGCCGTCATCGTCTACCGGATCGGCGCTCTCCCCTGGGTGGTGCAGAGCTGGTTCCGCCATGCCCGCTTCATCACCCTGGTGAACCTCCTTTCGGTCGCCGACCCGATCCTCCCGGTCCGGGGCGCGCTGCGGCCGCCGCAGGGCGTGCCCCCCGCCGATCCGGAGGCGGTCTATCCGGAGTACCTGTCGGTGGACGATCCGAGTTCGGCGATGGCCGGACACGTCGTGGAATGGCTCGCCGACGCCGGGGCGCGGAAGCGCGTCGTCGATCGGCTCGACCGCATCGCGGCCAGGGTGGCCCGCCCAGGATCGGCCGAGCGGGCCGCCGCCGCGGTCCTGGCCGTGGCTCGTGGCGACGATCCCACCACCGCCGTGGCGTTCGCAGGCGCCTCCGCGGCGCGGGCGCACGCCGCCTGACGCTACACTCGACCGGACGCCGGAAGCCTCCGGTGTTCCGGGAGATTCCCGCTCGCGGGAAAGGACGATGCTCACCGAGCCGCAGGCGACCCCTTTCGACCTCCACTTCCGCGTCGCCGGGATTCCCGTCCGCGTGTCGGGGCTGTTCTGGCTCGGGACGCTGTTCATCGGCTGGAACGCCTGCCAATCCTTCGCCGGCGGGAACCAGCGTCAGCTGGTGGTCTATCTGGCGATCTGGGCCGCCGTGGTGCTCGGATCGATCCTCGTCCACGAGCTCGGCCATGCCCTCGCGTACCGTCGATTCGGCCAGTCGGCGCGGATCGTCCTCTACCACCTCGGCGGGCTGGCGATTCCCGACGGCTGGCGGGGTGCACGGCTCGGCCCGGCCGAGCGGTTCGTGGTGTCGGCCGCGGGACCGATGGCACAGTTGCTCCTGGCGGCACTGGTGATCGTCGGCGTCCGTGCGGCGGGCTGGGAGGTGCCGTTTCCGTTCCCGGACGTCGCCCGGCGGCTGGGGCTCGACGGGGGGAGCCCGTTCCGCTCGCTGCCGGTGCTGGCACTGGTCGAGTTCCTCGTCTCCGTCAACGTCCTCTGGCCGCTGCTCAATCTGGTTCCGGTGCCGCCGCTCGACGGCGGCCAGATGGTGCGCGAGGCGCTCGAGGCCCTCGGTGTGCACGGGGCCCGTCGGATCGCATCGGGCGTCGGCTTGGTGGCGGGGGCGCTGCTCGCCTGGGCCGCGGCGACGCGTCAGGAGCAGTACCTGGCGATCCTGTTCGCGATGCTCGCCGTCTCCTGCTTCCAGGATCTGCAGCAGTCGCCGCCGTGGCGGCGGGGGGCCTGATGGCCGCCGGTCGCGGGGAGCGGCTCGCCGCGGTGGTGCTCGGCGCGAGCAATGTCTCGCGCGGCCTGGCCCGACTGGCCGCGGCGGTGCGAGGGCGGTCGCCGCTCCCGGCCGATCTGTTCGTGGCAGCCGGCCATGGCCGCTCCTACGGAGCCAACAGCCGTGTGTGGATGCGCCGTCTTCCCTCGATCCTGTGGTGCGGGCTTTGGCGCGCACTCGATCGCGAGGGGATCGGCCGCGACGCGGGGGGGCGAACGGTGGCCCTGGTCACCGACGTCGGCAACGATCTGCTCTACGGCTTCACTCCCGCGCAGGTGGCCGCGTGGGTCGAGGAGGCGGTCGCGCGCCTCGGTGACCGCGGGGCGGACGTCACGATCACGCGGTTGCCGCTCGAGGCGATCGCCACCGTGGGCGCCGCCCGGTACCGGCTCCTGCGAACGCTGTTCGTCCCCGGCTGCCCGCTGTCGCTCGACGAGGTCCGGGCCGCCGTGACCGAACTCGACGAGCGGCTCGTGGACGTCGCCGTGCGCCGGGGCGCGGGGCTCGTCGAGCAACCCGGCCACTGGTACGGTCTCGACGCCCTCCATCCGCGCCGCGGCCGGCTCGACACCCTCTGGCACGCCGTCTGCGACAGCTGGCGGCTTCCCGAGGCGCCGAGGCGCGGGGCGACCGTGGGCGAATGGGTATCACTCGCGCGCCACGGGGCGGAGGTGCGGTCGCTCGCGAGGGTGGCCCTCTTCACACCGCAGCCGGTATGCCGATTTTCCGAGGGCGGCGCACTGTCGCTCTACTGACCGAAGGCGAGGCCGGCCGACGGCCGGAGTGGGGGATATCCGATGGGGGAAGGGACGCGCGTGATCGTGGTGATGGGGGTCAGCGGAAGTGGGAAGACCGTCGTCGGCCGGGCGCTCGCCGCACGGCTCGGCCTCCCGTTCCACGATGCCGACGCCTACCACCCTCCGGCCAACGTGGCCAAGATGTCGCGCGGCGAGGCGCTCGCCGACGCCGATCGCTGGCCCTGGCTCGACGCGCTGCGCGACGTCGTCACGGGGGGGCTCGCCGACGGTGGTGCGGTCCTCGCCTGCTCGGCGCTCGCCCGGCGCTACCGCGACCGGATGGGGCTCGGCCGCCCCGGGGTGCGCCTGGTGCTTCTCGACGGCACGCGCGAGACGATCCGGGCCCGCATCGAGGCCCGTCGCGACCACTTCATGCCGGCCTCGCTGCTCGACAGCCAGTTGGCCGCCCTGGAGCGCCCGGCGCCCGAGGAACGGGCGATCGTGGTGTCGATCGAGGAGCCACCGGAGGCGATCGCCGCGCGAATCGCGATGCTGCTGGCTCCTTCGGATCCGCCGCATGGAGCGGGGTCGGGGCACGTGTGACGTTCACGGCCATTTCCCAAGCGGGAGCGGCGATCGCGACGGCGTTCGATCCGATTCCGCGCCCGCTCCGCCTCGCGTCGACGGAGCACGGGGCCCGTCGCGGTCGAGTGCCTGGCCGCCGGTTCGAACTCGGCCGGTCGATCCGCTCGATGGGGGGCGGGCCATGCCGCGAGGCTCGTCCCGTTCGGAGCGGTGCGCGGGTGGGGCATGGTATCATCGTCGTCTTCGCGACGATGGACGGATCGGCGGATCGCGTGTCCAAGAAGGGATCCCCGCCGATCGCCCGGTCTCGACGCGGTCGCTCCCGCAGGACGGCATTGATGACCGACACTCACCGTGTTCCGAACATCATGGACTGCACCCTGCGTGACGGCAGCTACGCCGTGGGTTTCCAGTTCACCGCGGACGACACGAAAGTGATCGCCGCGGGCCTCGAGGAGGCCGGGGTCGAGTTGATCGAAGTCGGCCATGGCGTCGGTCTCGGAGCGTCCCAGAAGGGATACGGCGACGCCGCGGAAACCGATCATGGATACATGCAGGCCGCCGCCGGGGCGCTGACCGTGGCACGCTGGGGGATGTTTTGCATCCCGGGAATCGGAACGCTCGACCATGTCCGGCAGGCGATCGACGAGGGCATGGGGTTTCTCCGAGTCGGGGTGACCTTCGACGAGTTCGAAGGGGCGGAGGCCTTCGTCGACCTCGCCCGGCGGCACGGACTGCTCACCTGCGTCAATTTCATGAAGTCCTACACGAGGCCTCCCCTCGAGTTCGCTCGGCTCGTCGCGGAGGTGGAGGGATACGGCACGGACGTCGTGTATCTCGTGGACTCCGCTGGCGGCATGCTTCCCGAACAGGTCTCCGCGTACGTGGAGGCGATTCGCGAGCGGGCGTCGTCGGTCCGGCTCGGCTTCCACGGACACAACAACCTCGGGTTGGGGGTCGCGAACTCCCTCCGAGCCGTCGGCCTGGGAGTCGAGATCGTCGATGCGTCTCTGACGGGGCTGGGCCGCGGCGCGGGGAACACCCCTCTCGAACAACTCGTCTGTGGCTTGATACGAAGCGGAATCGATTGCGGAATCGACCTTCTCGAGATCCTCGACCTGGCCGATCGGCACATCGTGCCGTTGGACGTGATGAGAGGCTCGCCGTCGCTCGACGTGGTTTCCGGGTTGGCGCTCTTCCATTCGAGTTACATGGGCACGATTCGGAAGCACGCCGAGAAACACCGGGTCGATCCCCGACGGTTGATCCTCGCCGTCTGCGCCGTCGACCAGACGAACGCACCGGATGCACTCGTCGAAGAGAAGGCCAGGGAACTCGCGCGGGCCCGCGCCCACGGGACATGGAAGTCCTTGTACAGGCACTACTACGGCCGGGAACAGGAATGAAGCCCTTCACGGCCAGATTCGCCGACGTCTTCGAACGCAGGGCCGACGCCCTGGCCCTGGCGTACGGGACGTCCCGGTGGACCTACGCGGCGTTGATCGTCGCCGCCCGCCGTCGGGCGGCCGAGTGGGGCCGACTGGGGGTGGTGCCGGGGGATCGAGTCATGATCCTGCCGGGAGACCGGGCCGAGTGTCTGATCGCGGTTCTCGCGGCGGCGCTCGGGGGGTTCGATCTCGTCTTGCCGAACCAGCGGTCGACGGCGGGGGAGATCGAATGGATCCGGGAGTCGACGCACCCGACGCTCGTGTGGTCGGGTGAGCGTGCCGTGGTCGCGGAGGAGTCGGATGATCCGACGGACGTTTCCGGCGGCTTCCGCAACGTGCGGGTCGTGTTCTTCACCTCTGGCACGACCAGTCGTCCGAAGGGGGTGTGCCACGAGTTCGAGTCGTTGCTCGTCAACGCCGATGCGTTCAACCGTCGCGCGGCGGTCGACGAGGACGTGCGGATGCTGCACGTCATGCCCACGGGCTACATGGCTGGATTGCTGAACACGTTCCTTTCTCCGTTGATGGCCGGCGGTGCCGTGATCGTGGGCGAGGCCTTCAGTGCCGTCAGCG
>CAWUOA010000095.1:0-10425 GCA_963923225.1 uncultured Planctomycetaceae bacterium | reverse complement strand
GAACTCCCTGCATTCCCGTTCCCGAACCCAAAAGCCACACGTTCCACCCAGGAGCATTCGATCCCATGGCAAAGATGATGGCCTTCGACCAGGAAGCCCGCGAGGCGATGCGGCGCGGCGTCGCCAAGCTGGCCCGCGCCGTCAAGGTGACGCTCGGCCCCAAGGGGCGCAACGTCATCCTCCAGAAGAGCTTCGGCTCCCCGACGGTCACCAAGGACGGCGTCACCGTCGCCAAGGAGATCGACCTCGAGGACGTCTACGAGAACATGGGCGCGCGGATGGTCCGCGAGGTCGCGAGCAAGACCAGCGACGTCGCCGGTGACGGCACCACCACCGCCACGGTCCTCGCCGAGGCGGTGTTCAACGAGGGCCTGCGGGCCGTCGTCTCGGGCTGCAACCCGGTGCAGATGAAGGCCGGCATCGAGAAGGCGGTCGAGGAGATCTCGGCCAAGCTCAAGGACATGTCGATCCCGGTGAAGGGCAAGAAGGAGATGGCCCAGGTCGCCTCCATCGCCGCCAACAACGACGCCGAGATCGGCCAGCTCCTCGCCGAGGCCATGGACCGCGTCGGCAAGGACGGCGTGATCACCGTCGACGAGGGGAAGAGCCTCAAGACCGAGGTGGAGTGGGTCGAGGGGATGCAGTTCGACCGCGGCTACCTCTCCCCCTACTTCGTCACCAACTCCCAGCAGATGCAGTGCGTCCTCGAGGACTGCTACATCCTGGTGTTCGAGAAGAAGATCTCCACCGTCAAGGACATCGTCCCGCTCCTCGAGGCGGTGGTCAACGCGGGCAAGCCGCTGCTGATCGTCTCGGAGGAGGTCGACGGCGAGGCCCTGGCGACGCTCGTCATCAACCGGCTCCGCGGCACCTTCCAGGTGTGCGCCGTGAAGGCCCCGGGCTACGGCGACCGCCGCAAGGCGATGATGGAGGACATCGCGATCCTCACCGGCGCCACGGCGGTGTTCGAGAACCTCGGCATGAAGCTCGAGAGCCTCGGCCTCGCCGAGCTGGGCCGCGCCAAGAAGGTGATCGTCGACAAGGACAACACGACGATCATCGAGGGGGCGGGCAAGACGAGCGAGATCAAGGCCCGCATCGAGCAGATCCGCCGCGAGATCGCCGGCGCCACCAGCGACTACGACCGCGAGAAGCTGGAGGAGCGGCTGGCCAAGCTCTCCGGCGGCGTGGCCAAGCTCAACGTGGGCGCGGCGACCGAGAGCGAGATGAAGGAGAAGAAGGCCCGCGTCGAGGACGCCCTCCACGCGACCCGCGCCGCGGTGGCCGAGGGGATCCTCCCCGGCGGCGGCGTGGCGCTCTTGCGGGCCAGCTCGCAGGTGAAGCCCAAGGGCTTGAGCGAGGACGAGACCGTCGGCTTCAACATCGTCGTCCGGGCCTGCCGGGCGCCGGTGACGATGATCTCCTCCAACGCCGGCCAGGACGGCTCGATCGTCTGCGAGAAGGTGCTCTCGGGGAGCGGCAACTTCGGCTACAACGCCGCCACGAACGAGTACGAGGATCTGGTGAAGGCGGGCGTCATCGACCCGACGAAGGTGACGCGCACGGCGCTGCAGAACGCCACGAGCGTCTCGACCCTCCTCCTCACCAGCGACGCGCTGATCGCCGAGAAGCCGAAGGACGCCAAGGCCAAGGCCGGCGCCGGCGGCCACGGCGGCGACTACGACATGTACTGATCCGGTGTCCCGCGAAAGCGGGACGTCGGCAGGCCGTCACACGAGCCGGGGCGCCCTTTCGGGGGCGCCCCGGTTTTTTTTCCATCACGCGACGGCAGCGGCCTCAGTGTGACGGCTCCGCGTCAGGGGTCTCGGCGAGCGCCGCCACCTCGGCCGACTCGCCTTCCCGCCCCTTCTCGCCCGCGTCGATCGTGTCGACGTAGACCAGATCGGCGACGCTCCCGTCGTCGGTCCAGAAGCGGGCACGGATGGCGTAGATCTTCCCGCGTTCCACGATGCACGCGAACGGCTCGCGGTAGCGGCAGCCGGGATTGAGCTGGTAGCGGCCCAGCCGGTAGTCCTCGTTGCTCGCGAGCAGGTTCCGCTTGTGGAGGATCGTCTCCGGGGCGCCGTCGCCGCTGGTCCAGTCGAACCATGGCACGTCGGGGTCGCCGTCGACGGCGGGGGTGTTCGTCGTCGACGTTCGGAGCGGCTCGATGGCGACCATCGAAATCTCGAGGCCGGCGTCCTCGCGATCCTCCTCGACGGCGTAGCGGGGGGCGACCGCCACCTTGCCGACGTTCCGCAGGAACACGTCGACCGACAGGAGCACCTGCCGGTCGTCGATGGGGCGGACCTGGGGCTCGATCATCACCTCGAGCGTCGGGTCGTGGGTCCGCTCCACGGTGAAGTTGGTGTAGGTCCACCAGGCGGCGACCACCACCGCCAGCCCGCCGAGCACCTTGCTGACCAGATCGACCCACAGGTGCGCGACTTCGAGCGGGGTTCGGTGGGGGTGGTCGGCCATGGTCGGGCCTCCGGACTGGGAATCGGCACGCGCGCGACGGCCGCTCAGGCGCTCCGCCGCCACAGGCTGCGGAGACGATCGAGGGAGCCGCTGCGGCGGACGGGCGATGCGGTGTCGCCCGCGGGGTCAGGGGGGCCGCCGACGAGGGAGTCGGCTCGGATCCCTGCTTCGGCGAGACGCGCTTCGAGCTCGCGCTCGCGGGCGGCGCCCCGCGCGACGAGCGTCCCCAGCCTCACGATCTCGGCGTCGGCGAGGCGGCGGCGGCGCTCCTCGGCACGCCACGCGCCGTCGGCGGCCACCAGCGCCCGCAGGCCGGCGTCGAGGAGGCGATCGGCCTCCTCGACCGGCGCCGCGGGGGGATGACGCGGGGGGGGGCAGGCATGGACCTCCGGATCGGACGACCACCACCGGGCGTCGGCGACGATCCGCGAGCGGACGTCGTCGTCGCAGAGCGGGAGCAGCGCCGCGGAGGCGGCGCTCGTGCGCTCGATGATCATTCGGATGACGTCGGCGTCGAAGGTCGCCGGCGGGGGGTCGAAGGCCCGGTCCACTCCGGCCGCCGCAGTCCATCGGCACCAGGCGAACTTGGCCTCCGAGATGTGGAGCTCGGGCGAGAGCGAGTGGCGTACGACGAAACGGGCCATCTCACCGGGCAGGCTCGGGTTGTGGCGGACGTCGTCCCGCGGCGGCGCGAAGCCGAGCGCTGCCGCGAAATCGTGCGGCACGGAGCGGTCGGCGAGGCGGACGTCCACGTGGACCACGCCGGGCGCGGCCTGCCACCGCGCCACGTGCTCGGCCCAACGGCACCAGACGCCGAACTCCTCGATCCAGTCGGCGAGGGGCCGATCGAGGCGCTTGCTCCGCTGCCAGAAGAGCGAGCGGAGCCACGACACCGGATCGCGCACGTAGACGACGACGTGCACGGGGGCCTCGAGCGCGGCGGTGAAGCGGTGGATCCGTTCGACCGGAGATTGGAGCCAGAGTTCGTAGCTGAGGACGGGAATCGTCCCTTCGGCTCGCATCGCCCGGAGGCCGGCCACGGCGTTCTCGAGTCTTTCGGGCCCGGGTTCGACGAGCGCCTCGAGGCCGGCACTGGCGCAGTACCGCGACGCGTACAGCGACGCGAAGGCGTCCAGGGCGTCGCCGCGGAGGAGGGTCCCCCCGGCGTCGATCGCCACGTACTCGCTCGAGACCCCCGGCCGCCCGGGCACGGGCCGCCGCGGATCACGGGTGAGGTCGTACTGGAGCGCCGACGAGCCCGCCTTGGGGGCACCGACGTGGAGGACGATCGGGAGCTCGGACATGGCGCGGCGGCGGCTTCCCTCAGGCCGTCTTCTCCAGGAAGGCGCAGAACTCCGCCGTCGTCGACCCGGGGAAGCCGCAGAAGGGGCCGATCACGTTGCACGACAGGAGGCCGACGTCGCGCAGCCTCCCGAAGACCTCCGAGAACGACTCGGGGGTCCACACGCTGCAATGGACGTCGAGGTAGTGCTTCTGGTTCCAGACGAAGTTCGCGTAGGTGACCGCGTCCTTGTCCGAATAGTGCCGCTTCGCCTGCGTGAAGGGAGGCATGGTCTCGTCGGACAGCGGCTCTCCGTGGTGGTGGAACGACTGGGAGAGGAAGTCCATCACCTGCGACGGGGTGGGGATGGCCGGCTTCTCGATCGACCAACCGACGATCTGGCCGAAGGTCGTGGTGCGCCGATAGTAGTCCATCGACTGCGTCCGCATCGGGAGCATGATCGCCACGCGCCCGCCGACCTTCACGCACTCCACGATCTCCTCGAGCCAGCCCAGCGGATTGGGGACGTGCTCCATGACGTGGGAGGCGACGGCGTAGGCGAACTTCCTCCCCTTCACGCAATCGGCGAGACGGCGGCCCGGCACCCACACCGCGTCGACCCTCGGCACGTAGCGCCCCTTGGCGCCGGGATTGTCGGCGGCCTTCCGCTGGATCTCGTCGTTGTCGATGCAATCGACGTAGAACACGTCGTACTTCGACCGGTCGACCATCGGATTGAAGTACGGGGCGATCTCGAGGCCGCAGCCGGAGACCGCCAGATGGCTCATCACGAAGGCCTTGCGCGCCTCCGGACCGGAGAGCGGCACCGCCGCGACGGGCGGATTGACGGCGGCGGCGACGAGGTCGGTCGACATCGGAGGGCTCCTGGAGATGCGAAACGGCTGGGGGCGGGGAGCGAAGGAATCACGCGGCCTGGCTGCCGGGCCGGGAACCGGCCGGAACGATCGGGATCGTGGCGGAGCGGCGTGCCTCCTCGACCCACGCGGCCACCCGGCCGCTCTCGCGCAGCCAGGCGACGGTCCGGGCGAGGCCGGCGGAGAGGCTCGTCTCCGCCCGGTAGCCGACCGCGTCGCGGGCCCGCTCCACCGACATCACGCGGCGCTGGTAGCCCACCGGCTTGTCGGCGAGGAAGCGCGGCCGGATCCCCGGGCCGCAGGCGACTGCCACCGCGTCGGCGATCTCGCGGATGCTCGTCTCGCGACCGGAGCCGAGATTGAACGCCAGTCCGCCGAAGGGTCGCTCGGCGAGGACGATCGCGGCGATCCCCTCGGCGACGTCGCCGACGTAGACGAAGTCGCGCGTCGCCGAGCCGTCGCCCCACACCTCGAACTCGGGGCTGCCGGTCTCCGCGGCCACGAGGGCCTTGCGCAGCAGCGCCGCCACGACGTGCCCGCGATCGGCGTCGAAGGCGTCGCCGGGGCCGTAGAGATTGGAGGGGATGACGGTCACGGTGTCGCGGCCGGCCGCCCCGCAGATCGCGTCGGCCGCGAGCGACGAGGCGAGCTTCGCGTAGCCGTAGCTGCCGGTGTCGCCGGAAGGCACGCCCTCGAGGAGGGCCTCCTCGCGCAGCGGAAGGCTCGCCGCGCCGTCGTACGCGCAGGGGGTGCCGGCGAGGACCACGCGACGGGCCCGGCCGCGGCAGGCGGCACGGATGACGTTCAAACCGAGGCGGAAGTTGTCGTGGAACGCCCGTCCGGCGCGGCCGCGCAGGTAGCCGACGCCACCGACGTCGGCGGCGAGATGGACGATCGTGTCGGCCTCGGCGAGCACGCGGTCCGCCACGGCGGGATCGCGGAGGTCGCCGTCGGCCCGGCCGAGCGCCCGCACGGGGGCGCCCCGGCGCTCGAGCGCGGCGACGACGTGCCGTCCGAGGAAGCCCCTGGCACCGGTGACGTGGATCGACATGGAAACCCTCCGCTGGACAAGTGGCCTCACGCCGCCCGCGCGGCGCCGGAGAGCGCGTCGCGGTAGACGCGCTCGTAGGCCGCCTGCGTACGGTCGAGCGAGTAGCATTCACAGGCGGCGGCACGGTGCTCGGGCGTCCCGGGATAGTTGAGACGCTCGTCCTGGGCACAGCGCTTGATCGCGGTGGCGAACGCCTCGGCGTCGCCGACGTCGACGGCGATGCTGGAGAAGGCGGTGTCCTTCTCCATGCGGTAGACGAACATCGAGCGGGCCCGCGACGTGATCACCGGACGGTCGTAGGAGAGGGCGTCGGCGAGCACGGCCGAGCCCGACTGACCGACCTCGTCGTAGGGGAGCACGAAGACGTCGGCCTGCGCCAGCACCGCTCCCTGGGCGGCGGGGTCGCCGAGGAAGCCGGTGAACACGATGCGCGACTGCAGGCCCCAGACGTCGGCCTGCTGGATGAGGTCCACCCAGTAGTCGCTGCCGGTCTTGTCCTTGGGGTGGACGCCGCCGGCGACCACCATCTTGTACGAGGGCGGCAGGTGCTTGAGGGCGGCGAGGAGGTGGCCGTGGCCCTTGTAGCGGCTCACGAACCCCGGCAACATGATCCACGTCTCGCGCGGATGCTTGACGAAGGCCGGCTCGACGTGGTCGCTCGGCACCCGCCCGATCGGGATCGGGATCACGTGGACGCGCTTCTTGAGCTTCGGGAAGGTCTCCACGAAGTACTTCCAGGTGTCCTTGCTGTGGAGCACGATCCCCTCGGCACGCCCGAGCGCCGAGGCGATGTGCCGGTTGCGGAGGCGGTGGAAGATCCCCTCGAAGAACTGCGACGCGCGGCGGTTGCGGTGGTTGCGCGACATGCTCTTGAGCCAGGTGTGGAGGCTCAGCACCACCGGCTTCTCGAGGCGCCGCATGACGTCGGCGAAGCGCTTGTTCGACGGGCCGAGACGCCTCGCGAAGAAGCAGAACTCGTGCTGGATGTGGACGAGGTCGGCCCCGGAGCGGTTCACGCCGCGGACGAGATCGGAAAAGTAGCGGTCGAGCTCGGCGGCCGTCGTCTTCCGCTCGGCGTCGATGAGGTTGCGCATGTCGAAGGGAATGACATCCGCGAACTGCTCGAGGCCGACGGCGAGCCGCTTGGCGTACTCGGCGTTGCCGCACTGCTGGTCCCAGGGGGTCATGAGCGCCACGGAGAGTCGCTCGCCGGAGGGGGCGCGGCTTGCCCGCGATCCGGCCGAAACCGCCGCCCCGCGGCCCTCCGCGACTCCCGCGCTCGCCGTGTCACACGCCATGGATTTGACCTCTCCCTCGTCGCTCCGCCGTCGGCGCCGCGTGACGCCTGCGGCCGTCGGGGCGGGAAGGTAGCAGGCCCGGTCGCCGCCCCGAAGGGCAGTTTCGGGACCATGCGGCGACCAGCCAGCGGAGGGGAAACGGGAGATGCCGCGGCGGACGGGGAGGTCTGCGCGGACCGGGAAAGACCGTCAGACGCGGGAGCCCGCGGACCGCGACGGCGCGGTGGGGGGAGCGATCCCGTCGCATGGCACGAACCCGTCGGCGCCGGCGGGGAGATCCCGACGCGGGGCGCACGGCGGTTCCATGGCCCCCCGCCACCACCCGCGGACGAGCCACACGGCCGCCGCGAGGGCGAGGGCGATCGCGATCGCGTCCTCGAGCGACATGGGAGGAATCCTCAACCGAGGAAGCGGGTGCCGATCTGGTAGGTGGCCATCGCGGCGAGCCATGCCAGGACCGTCATCATCGTGAACGACGCCAGCGGCCAGAGCCGGCTGCCGGTCTCCCGGCCGATCACCACCAGCGTGCTCGCACACTGCGCGCACAGCGCGAAGAAGACCATGATCGACAGCGCCACCGGAAGCGTGAACACCTTCCGTCCGGTGCCGTCCCAGGTGGCGGCGCGGAGCTTGCGGACCAGGGCCGTGGCCCCCTCCTGCTCCGACGGATCGACGTCGCCGAGGTCGTAGATCACTCCCAGCGTTCCCAGCACCACCTCGCGGGCCGGGAAGCTGGCGATCGCGGCGCATCCCAGCCGCCAGTCCCAGCCGAGCGGCCGGACCACCGGCTCGACGAGGCGGCCGGCCATGCCGAGGAAGCTCTGCCGCTGGGCGGCGCCGCGGCGCGCGGCGTCGAGGCCGTCGGGGGTGTCGAGCGAGGCGAGCGCCTCGCGCGTCTCGGCGGCCGCCTCCGTGTCGCCCCCCGGCCCCTCCTCCGCCTCGAGCCGCGCGGCGAGCAGGCCGCGCTGTCGGCCGACTTCGGCGTCGATGGCGGCCGCGTCACGGGGGTAATGGGAGAGCGCCCAAAGGACGACGCTCACCGCGAGGATCGTCGTGCCGGCGCCCGACAGGAACGACCAGGTCGCCTCGCGGACGCGCTCCAGCACCACCCCCGGCCGCGGCCAACGCCAGCCGGGCAGCTCCATCACGAACGGCTGCGCGGGACCGCGGAACACCGTCCGCGTGAGGATCAGCGCCACCAGCGCCGCCACCACCACGCCGAGCGCGTAGAGCGAGAGGAGCACGAGCGCCGGCAGGCGGATCCAGGGGATCCCTCCCACCGCGACGTCGGGGACGAAGGCTCCGGTCATGAGGACGTAGACGGGAAGCCTCGCGGAACAGCTCATCAGCGGCGCCAGGAAGATCGTCAGGAGCCGGTCGCGCCGGTTCTCGATCGTCCGCGCCGCCATGATCCCCGGGATCGCACAGGCGAAGCTCGAGAGGAGCGGGATGAACGACTTCCCCGACAGTCCGAGGCCGACCAGGAGACGGTCCATGAGATAGGCGGCGCGGGAGAGGTAGCCGCACCCCTCGAGCAGCGCGATCCAGAGGAAGAGCAGCGCGATCTGCGGCACGAACACCACGACGCTCCCGGCCCCGGCGATCACGCCGTCGACGACGAGCGACCGCAGGGGCCCCTCGGGGAGCCTCTCTCGCGCCACCGACGCGAGGCCGTCGACGATCCCCGAGATGCCGTCCATGAGCGGCGCGGCGAGGGTGAAGATCGTGGAGAAGACCGCGAACATCGTGAGAGCGAAGAGGAGCGTGCCCCACACCCGGTGCGTGACCAGGGCGTCGATCCGGTCGTCGAGGCCGCGGCCGACGGCACGGCGGCGGACGACGCCGTCGCAGACGCGCTCGATCCAGGCGTAGCGGCCGATCGCCTCCCGGGCCGCCGGCGGCTGGGCGGGATCGGCGGCGGCGAGCGCCTCGGCGAGCCCCTCCGGCGCGCGCGTGGGCGCCGCGGCGACGATGGCGTCGGCGAGCCGGTCGAGCCCCTGGCGGCGCGGGGCGACGACCGGCACCACCGGGCAGCCGAGGCGGCTGCCGAGGAGCGCGGCGTCGACGTCGATGCCGCGCTCCCGGGCGACGTCGCCGAGGGTCAGCGCGACGACCGTCGGCAGCCCGACGGCGATCGCCTGACTGGCGAGATAGAGGTTGCGTTCCAGGTTCGTCGCGTCGACGACCACCACGATCCGGTCGGGGGCCGGCACGCCCGGCAGCCGGCCATGGAGGACGTCGACCGCCACCGTCTCGTCGGGGCTCTTCGGCGCGAGGCTGTAGGTGCCCGGAAGGTCGACCAGGTCGATGGTCCGGCCCCGGTGCTCGAAGCGGCCGAGCTTCTCCTCCACCGTCACGCCGGGATAGTTGCCGACGCGCGTGGGCACGCCGGCCAGGGCCGTGAAGAGCGAGCTCTTGCCGGTGTTCGGATTGCCGAGGAGAGCCACCGTGAGGGGTGGGGCGGCGCCTTCCTGCCCGGCGGTGGGGGTCATGGAGCGGCCCGAGGGGCTGTCTCAGCCGGCCGTGGCCAGGCCGATCGGGTCAGGGTTGACGATGCCACCGGCCGCTAGCGCGGCGCCGGACGGCGGGCGGGGGTGTCGGCGGTCGGGCTGACGGCGATCCGGGCGGCGTCGCTTTTGCGGATCGAGAGCCGATAACCGCGGACCTCGAGTTCCACCGGGCAACCCAGCGGCGCGGTGCCGACGACGCGCACGCGGACGCCGGGGGTGAGCCCCATCTCCAGGAGCCGCTCGGCGGTGGGATCCGCGCCATCGACGAGGGCCACTTCCGCGGTCGCACCGACGGCCACGTCACGCAGACTCGCCATGTCCACTTCTCCGGTCGGAACGAGGACCAAGGGACCCGAGGGCAACGCCCCGCTGCACTTTCCCTGCGGGGTCTGTCGGCAACGCCTGTGCGCTCGCCAACGAAGCTCCGCAGGGTAATCGAGCGACCGCGAACCTTATTGAGAATGATTCTCAGAACCAACAGTAGTGTAGAACGATCGACATTCCGAGGCAAACGCCACCACTGGAATCGGGGCGACGCGGCACAGGCGGCACATGCTCTCCCCCCCTCTCCCCGGCCTTTTCGTCGCCGGCACCGACACCGACGCCGGAAAGACGGCCGTCGCCACGACGCTGTTGCGACGGCTCCGTGCCGACGGGCGCCGGCCCGGGGCCTACAAGCCGGTGGCAAGCGGGGGAAACGGCGACGCTTTGGCGCTCTGGGAGGCCGCCGGTCGGCCGCTCGGCCCGTCCGCCGTCTGTCCGCAGTGGTTCCAGGCCCCCCTCGCCCCCCACCACGCCGCACGGGCCGAGGGGAGCGAGATCGACGAGGAGTTGCTCGTCTCCGGGATCGAGCCCTGGCGGGGGACGGTCGAGATCGTGGTGGTGGAGGGGGCGGGGGGGCTCTTCTCCCCTCTGTCGCTCCGGATGC